>JAKEEX010000639.1 GCA_022616315.1 Myxococcaceae bacterium | reverse complement strand
CACCACGCTCAGCGTCACCCGCGACGGCCAGCTCTTCTTCGAGAAGGAGCCGCTCGACCGCGATTCGCTGGTGGGGCGCCTGAAGGCCTTCCACGAGGAGAAGCCGGACGTGCGGCTGGTGCTCAAGGCCGACCGGAAGGCCGCGTACGAGGACGTGCGGTCCCTGTTCAAGACGTGCCAGCAGATCGGCTTCCCGGGCGTCAGCCTCCAGGTCATCGATAAGGCCAACCAGGCCAAGTAGGAGCACGCCATGGCATTCGACGTCGGTTCGAACAAGAAGGGGCGCGTCAGTCCCTCGATGAACGTCACGCCGCTGGTGGACGTGGTGCTGGTGCTCCTCATCATCTTCATGGTGGTGACGCCGCTCCTCTCCAAGCGGATCTGGATGCACATCCCGCCGAAGGACGATCAGGAGAACCCACCTCCGCCCCCGCCGCCGGACGCGCTTCCGCCGGTGGTCCTCACGCTCGGCGCGGACGGGAAGACGCGCGTCAACGGCGAGGTCATCCCCCGCGAGGAGCTCGCGCAGCGGGTGCAGGGGATGATGCACGCACGCCCGGACAAGGTCGTGTTCTTCGACGCGGAGAACAAGGCGCTCTACGGCGACGCGCTCGCGGTGATGGACCTGCTCAAGGGCGGTGGCGTGAAGGACCTCGCCGTCCTCGCGGACAGCCTCGCGGACCCCCAGGCGGCAGCGGCGGTTCCGGTGCAGCAGTAGGCGCGTGACGGCGCACGCCGGCCTGTGCCGGCTGCGTCACGTGCCGTGACGAGAAGTTTGCAGAAGCCCCCCTCAAACGTTTCCAACCAGTCGAAGGAAGGACACCGCGGCCGGGCATGGTCCGCGCCGCTGAAGGTGTCCGAAGGAGCAACGTGTTGCCTCCCAAACTCTCCATCGTCGCAGCGATGCTCGTGACCCTGGCGCTCCCGGCGCTGGGTCAGACGCCCGCCGCCTTGCCGATGCCGCCGCCTCCCGCGGGGATGACGCCCATCGCCCAGGTCGCGGATGACACCGCCGCGGCGCAGCAGGCTCAGCCCTCCGCAGCCAACCCGGACGAAGCCGCGGTGGGTGACGAGGCGGCGCTGGACGAGGAGCTGGCAGAGGAGGGGATGGGCGGACCGCCCAAGCTCCCCGCGGGCTTCACCGGCATCACCGGCCGTGTCGTGGACGCCAAGTCGAAGGAGGGCATCATCGAGGCCACCGTCAAGGTCGTCTCCGGCGCCCAGAAGCAGGTGATGACGAACCTGGACGGCTACTACGTCCTGAAGCTCGAGCCGGGTATCTACGACCTGCGCGTCTTCGAGGGCGTCTACCAGGGCCGCCGCATCCAGAACGTGCAGGTGCAGGAGGGGAAGCCCACCACGCTGAACGTGGAGCTCTCTCCGGACGCCGGCGCGGTGCAGGAGGTGGTGGTGGAGGTCCGCGCGGACCGCCGCTCCGAGAGCGCGCTGCTCCAGGAGCGCAAGAAGGCCGCAACGGTTTCCGACGCCATCTCCTCGCAGGAGATCCAGCGCAGCCCGGACTCCAGCGCGGGTGATGCGGTCAAGCGCGTGGTCAGCGCGACCATTGTCGATGGAAAGTACGTGCTGCTCCGTGGCCTTGGCGGCCGCTACTCGCAGACGCTGGTGAACGGCGCTCTCCTTGCGAGCCCCGAGCCGGACGAGCCCGCGGTGCCGCTCGACATCTTTCCCACATCGCTGCTCGCCAACCTGAACGTGGTCAAGTCGTACGACCCGTCCCTGCCCGGGACGTTCGCGGGCGGCGCCCTGCTCATCGAAACCAACTCCTACCCGACGAAGTTCGAGTTCAAGCCCAAGCTCTCACTCTCTGGCAACAGCGTCACCACTTTCCGGGCGCGCAATGATCATATCGGTGGGGATGGCCTGCCGGACGCAGTGCCGAGCAGCGGCCCGGCCATCGACCTGTCGCGCGAGGAGGAGACCGCGGCGGCGAAGTCGTTCGCCAATCGGTGGAGCGCGCGTCAGACGCAGGCGTTGCCGAACGGCTCCATCGGCGCGTCGATGGGTGACACCCTGCGCTTCGGAAACAGCCGCCTGGGTTACCTCGTCTCCGCCAACTACAGCCGAGCGGAACAGACCCGCATCGCCGAGATCGGCCGAGTGAACAACAACGACGGCGTCCTCGGGTACCTGGAGGAGGGCAACGTCAACCTCGGCACGCTCACCTCCTCGGCGAGCGGCCTCGCGAATGTCGGCCTCCAATTCAACACCGACAACGAGCTCACCGTGCTGGCGCTCTACACGCGCGGCGATGACACCCAGACCCAGACCGGTCGTGCCTTCACGTCGCAGGAGTTCCGCTGGTTCGACGGCACGCGCCTGCAGCACGTCACCCGGGCGCTGTCCTTCAACCAGGTGCGTGGCTTCCACCGGCTCGGTGTGCTCGGCGACCTGGAGCTGGACTGGCAGGCGAACTACTCGCGCGTGGACCGCAACGAGCCCGACACCCGCGACATCAGCTACTTCCTCGAAGGGCGGGACGACACCAGCCAGGGCCAGTTCAACCAGGAGTCCAACTCAGGCCTGCGCTTCTTCTCCGACCTGGCCGAGAACTCGGGGGGCGGCAGCCTCAACGTGACCCTCCCGCTGTCGCGCCTGCGGGTGAAGTTGGGCGGCCTGGCTCAGGTCTCCGGGCGCAAGTTCAGTGGCCGCCGCTTCCTCTTCACGCTCATGGAAGGCACTCCGGCCGAGCTGCAGGGGCTGGAGCCGGAGCTCCTGTTCGCTCCCGGGAACATCGACCAGTACGTCCGGCTCGAAGAACGGACGCAGCCCCAGGATGGCTACAACTCGTTCCTCGGCCTCTATGCGGGCTACCTGTCTGCGGACTACAAGCCGGTGGACGCACTGCGCCTGGTCGGTGGCGTGCGCTACGAGGCTTCGCAGCTCGACCTCACCGGCAAGAGCGACTACGCCATCTCCGGCGCCCAGGGGCTCAATGCGCGGACCCGCTACAGCGACGTGCTTCCCACGGCGAGCGTCATCTGGTCCCTCACTCCTGAAGTGAACCTGCGCGCGGGCTACAGCTACACGCTGGCGCGTCCCACCTTCCGCGAGCTGGCGCCCTTCCGCTTCTACGACTTCGTCCGCCGCCGCTCGGTGCTGGGCAACGAGAAGCTCATCGAGACCCGCATCCACAACGCGGACCTGCGCGCGGAGTGGTTCGTGGGTGAGAACGAGGTGCTCGCGGTGAGCGGCTTCGCCAAGCGCTTTGAGGACCCAATCGAGCGCGTGTTGCTGCCGGACGGCGAGTCGATGACCTTCGCCAATGCACAGAGCGCCGATCTGTACGGTGCCGAGGTCGAGGCGCGCAGCACGCTCGGCCGGCTCGCCGAGGGCCTCCGCAATTTCCGTGTGGGCGCCAACCTGACGCTCATCCGCTCTCGCGTGCAACTGCGCCCGGAGCAGGTCGGCTCGCAGACCAGCGCCCGGCGCCCGCTGCAGGGCCAGTCCCCGTACGTGGTGAACCTCAACCTCGGGTACGAACGGCCCGAGAGCGGCACCGAGTTCGCCGTCCTCTACAACGTCTACGGCCCGCGCATTTCCGAGGTGGGCGTGATGAGCAACCCGGACATCTACGAGCAGCCGTTCCACCGCGTGGACGCGGTCTTCTCTCAGCAGCTCGGCGGGAGCGTCCAGCTCAAGCTGTCCGCCTCCAACCTCCTGAATTCCCAGATCCGCCTCGACCAGGGCGGTCTGACCTCGCTGTCGTACCGCCCCGGTATCGCCGTCTCGGCGCAGCTGGGCATGAGCCTCTGACCCTGTAGTCCAGTACCCCCGAAAGGAAGCGACACCATGAAGAAGCTGTTCGCCGCTTGCGTCGCCGGTTCGACGCTGATGTTCGCCTGTGGCCCGGACACCGGCCCCGAGGAGGAGACCGGTTGCGTCGACAACGTGTGCGAGGTGACGCAGAACGTCACCGCGGACACCACCTGGACCGCGGACAACACCTACGTTCTGAAGCAGTACGTGTTCGTGGACGGCGCCACGCTGACCATCGAGCCGGGCACCAAGGTGCTGGGCGAGCGTGGCAGTGCGCTGATCGTGCAGACCACCGGCCGCCTCGTGGCGAACGGTGAGGCTGCCAAGCCCATCGTCTTCACCTCCTCGCAGGAGGAGGGCAAGCGTCGCGCCGGTGACTGGGGCGGCGTCGCGCTGATGGGCAAGGCGAAGGTGAACGTGTCCGGCGGCACCTCCACGCTCGAGGGCGTGCAGGGCAACGCGGAGCGCATCGTGTTCGGCGGCACCGACGACGCGCACGACTGCGGCTCGCTCAAGTTCGTGCGCATCGAGTTCGCCGGTTTCGACCTGGAGCCCGGCAAGGAGCTGAACGGCCTGACCGTGGGCGCCTGCGGCTCCCAGACCGTCCTCGAGAACATCCACGTCCACCGCGGCCTGGATGACGGCATCGAGTTCTTCGGCGGCACCGTGAACCTGAAGAAGGCCATCATCTCCAACGCCGAGGACGACGGCCTCGACTGGGACATGGGCTGGACGGGCAAGGTGCAGTTCCTGATCGTCAAGCAGGAGGGCACCCTGGGCAACAACGCCTTCGAGTGCGACAACCTCAAGGGCGCCACCAGCGCCTCCCCGCTGTCCCAGCCTGAGATCTGGAATGCGACCCTCATCGGGCGCGCGACGGGCGGTGCGGACAAGTCCTACGGCATGACCCTGAAGGTGGGCACCGCGGGCAAGATGAACAACATGATCGTCACTGGCTTCGGTGACGGTGCGGTGGACGTGGCCGACTCCGCGACCGCGGCGCGCTGGGGCACGGAGCTGTTCATCAAGAACACGCTCTTCCACAGCAACAAGGGCGCGGGCGTGACCCACGTGGCGAACGGCAGCCCGGACGCGGCCAACTTCAACGAGGCCACCATGGTCCTGGACCCGGCGATGCAGAACCAGGCCCTGGATCCGCAGCTGACCGGCCTGGCCGAGAACGTGTTCCAGCCGGCCCCCGCCTCCCCGGCGCGCACCGGTGAGTTCGCGGTCAACCCGCCGAGCGATGGGTTCTTCGACACCGCGGCGAAGTTCAACGGCGCCGTCGGCTCGGACAACTGGGCCACCGCCTCGTGGGTGAGCTTCCCGAAGAACTGAGTCCGGATGGGTGACGGGCGCATCGAGTAGCGCCCGTCACCTCCTAGGTTTCAAAGGCCCCGTCTGCGCTCTCGCGTGGACGGGGTCTGTTCGTTTCGAGGTCATTGTGGCGCGCGGCTGGGATTGCACGGCGCACCGCGTTCTCGAGCGCGCGAGATCGGCTCTGACGCCGTCCACGGCTTCGCGGGCAAGTGCGCGCAGCACCCGCTCTCGGCCGGATTCGCCGACCACTCCACACTCCCGAGGCA
Organism: Myxococcaceae bacterium; assembly: GCA_022616315.1. Taxonomy (GTDB): domain Bacteria; phylum Myxococcota; class Myxococcia; order Myxococcales; family Myxococcaceae; genus JAKEEX01. The sequence goes on along the minus strand of JAKEEX010000639.1, from coordinate 23,838 downwards.
GCACTGCGACGAGTCGCTCCACGAGGAAGCCCTCGTCCAGGACCAGCTCGGCCTTGAGCTTGAACACTTCGGGAGTGAGCCGCCGCGCCTTCACATGGTGCACGTCCCGCACCGATCCGCTGCTCCGAAGCACCTCGACGAAGCGGTCCTCCACCGACGCAGGCACCGCCCGCCCCAGCAGCAGCTCACGGTTCTCCGTCACCAGGTGCACGGCCACACACCCGAGGATGAGTCCCGCTGCAAGCGAGCCGAGCGCGTCACTGCTCCAGCGAGTGCAGCATCAGCTCCAGCTGCTCGCGGTTCGCGCCCTTGGGCAGGTAGTAGTGCGCGCCGGATGCGAGCGCGGGGCCCACGTCCTGCACCGGTGCTCCCGTGAGGAAGACGACGCGCGGTGCGCCCGCGGGCAGACGCGCCACCACGTCCTCGCCGCTCATCCCCGGCATCAGGAGGTCCAGGAGCACCACCCCGAAGCGCTCGCGCTTCAGGAGCTCGAGCGCGCCTGGGCCATCACTCGCCTCGTGGGTCTCGTACCCCAGCTCCTCGAGCGACGTGCGGAGGAACCCCCGCCAGTCCGCGTCGTCGTCCACCACCAGCACCTTGCGTGCGGGGTCCTTCTCCTGCAGTCGCATCAATTGGGGCTCCTCCCGGCTCCCAGGGACAACCCGGAGCGCGCGTCCCGCGCATCCGCGACAGGGGAGGAGGGGCTGGGCGCCCGACTGCTGCGTCGCTCAGGGGGAGGGAAGGACCAACCGGTAGCCCACGCCCCGGACCGTCTCCACGTAGTTGCGCGCAGGGCCGAGCTTGTCCCTCAGGCGCATCACATGGGTGTCGATGGTGCGCGTCTCCAGGCTGCTCGAGAGCCCCCACACCTCCTCGAGGAGCCGCTCACGCGGCTGCACGCGTCCCACCCGCGTCATGAAGTGGTGGATGAGGCGGAACTCGAGGGCGGTGAGCAGCACCTCCTCGCCATCCACGACGAAGCGGTGCGCCTCCGTGTCCAGCGAGAGCAGCCCCACCGTCAGCGGGCCGCTCGACTCCGCGATGTTCGCGCGCCGGAGGATGGCCTTCAGTCGCAGCACCAGCTCGCGCACGCTGAAGGGCTTGGTGACGTAGTCGTCCGCGCCCACCTCGAAGCCGCGGACCCGGTCCACCTCCTCGCCCTTGGCGGTGAGCATCACCACCAGCGCCTGCCGCGTGGCGGGAAGGTTGCGCAGCCGCCGGCACACCTCCGTCCCGGGGATGTCCGGGAGCATCACGTCCAGGAGGACGAGGTCCGGGGGCTGGGCCCGCGCGAGCGAAACGGCATCGTCCCCCGTGTGGGCCAGCGACGTGGTGAATCCCGACTGGCGGAGGTTGAAGTCGATGAGTTCGGCGAGATCGCGCTCGTCGTCGACGATGAGGACGTGAGCCATGGCGGGCTGCACATTCCCGCACTGACGTTCAGGGGCGGTGACGCGCCGGTAAATTCATCGTGACAGAGCTTCCGCCCCGCCCGGCCCTCAGCGCAGGGCGGAGAGGGACTTCACCGGGGCCCTCCCGGGGGAGAGGAGCCAGCGGAAGGGGTGCTCCGCGCCGTCCAGTGCGAGCGCAACCGCGGCCCCCTTCTTCAGGCGGAGGGTGGGCGCCTCCGGGCCGATGAGCAGCCTGGCTGCCTCCTTGAGGAATGGGTTGTGCCCCACGAAGGCCCATCCGCCCCCGTACTCGTGCGCGAGGTCCACGATGCGCCTCGCCGCGCGCCGCACTGGCCGCAGGTCCGGGTGCACCTCCACGCGCCCCAGCCCCAGCGCGTCGGCGAGCAGCTCGGCCGTCTGGACCGCGCGGACGAGGGGGCTCGTGAGGATGCCGGTCAGCGGCGTCATCCGGGCCAGCTTGCGCGCGTGGATGCGGAAGAGTGCGCGCCCCTCCGGGGTCAGGCCTCGCGCCGCGTCCCCGAGCGGGTGGGAGTCCTCCGCGTGCGCATGGCGGACGAGGAGCAGCGGGAGGGCGATGGGCGTCATGGCGCGCGCCTATCTCCCGGCGAGCCCGGGCGCGACAAGCCCTCGCTCCGAGGTGTCACGCCGATTTCACCGCGGTGCCCGACGCCGTCCCTAGCCCTTCCCGCCAGGGAGCCCCGAGGCCGCCGCGAGCGGGTGCGACTCCCCGGAGTCGTCCGCTTCCGGAGGCGTGGTGCCAGCGTCCGCGGGAGGAAGTGGCGGGCGCGCAGGCTCCGGTGCGAGACGCGGGTGTCCGGAGCGCTGCGGCGGAGGAAGCCCGGAGTGCCGCCGCGCGGCCTCCAGCAGCGCCTGGTGATGGCGGTAGCGCGCCTCCACGAGCTTGTGGATGAGCAGCGGCCCGCCCGGCACCCGCTTGGCAGTGAGGGCCTGCGTGGCGCGGCGCACCGGGTAGCGCACCCGGCGAATCTGCACGCGCCATCCGCGGGGTGTGAACGTGAACAGTCCGTACGCCGGGCGCAGGTCTCCGTCGCGGGGAATGCCTGCGCTCGCCACGTCCGCCAGGAGCACACGCCCCACCCGCCGCCGGTAGGGGAAGTGCAGGTGGCCGAACGCCACCGCCGCCGCGTCCACGTGCTGGAGGTAGCGCCTCAGCGTGGCCTCGTCGAGCGTGGGGTCCAGCGAGTCCTCGAGGTTGCGCGGGTTGGCGTGGCAGACGAAGAGGTCCTGCCCGCGCCGGGGCGAGTAGCGCACGGAGAAGGGAAGGTGGCCCAGCCGCGTGAGGAGCGCGCCGCCCAGCTGCTCGCGCGTCCACGCGAGCAGGTTGCTCTTCCAGTGCTCGCGCTCGCGGTACGCACCCGCGAGGTAGTGGCCCGCGAGGTACGCATCCGTGTTGCCCATCAACACGGCGTCGCAGCGGGAGAACAGCAGCTCCACCGTCTCGCGGGGGTGGGCGCCGCGGAGCGCGAGGTCCCCGGCGGCCACCACGTAGTCCGGCGCCTGGCGGGCGATGTCCTCCAGGACCGCCTCGCAGGCAGGCAGGTTCCCGTGGATGTCCGCGAGGATGGCGACCCGCATGGCCCTCTCGAGTCTATCCCGCCGCCGACGCCGTCGCAGCAGCGAGGGGCAGGAAAACGGTGAACGTCGAGCCCACGTTGGGCGTGCTCTCCACCTGGACGTCCCCCTCCATGCCTCCGAGCAGGTGCTTGACGATGGAGAGCCCCAGCCCCGTGCCGCCCATGTCGCGGCTGCGGCCTTTGTCCACCCGGTAGAAGCGCTCGAAGATGCGGGACAGGTGCCTCCCCTCGATTCCGATGCCGCTGTCCTTCACGGCCACCACGGCGCGGCCCACCTCCACCCACGCGGTGAGCACCACGCGTCCTCCGTCGGGCGTGTACTTCACGGCGTTGTCCAGGAGGTTCAGGAGCACCTGCTCCACGGCGCGCCGGTCCCCGAGCACCTCGAGGCTCGGCGGCACCTCCACCGCGAGCGTGAGGCGCTTGTTGATGGCCTTCACGCGCACGGTCTCCGCCGCGCGTTGCGCCGCCTGCGCCATGTCCACCTGCTCGCTCGCGAGCTTCAGCTCCTTGCTCTCCAGCCGCGAGAGCTCCAGCAGGTCCTCCACCAGCTCGCTCAGGCGCTCCGACTGGCGGTGGATGACGTCCACCATCCTGGGCGCCATCTCACGGTCCGCGAGCGCCCCGGACTGGAGCGTCTCCGCGTAGCCGCGGATGGCGGTGATGGGCGTGCGCAGCTCGTGGCTCACGTTGGCCACGAAGTCCTTGCGCACCTTCTCCAGCCGGCGCAGCTCCGTGACGTCCCGGAACACCGCGGCGCTGCCCGGGAGGTCCCCGCCCAGCGGCGTGACGCGGATGTCGAGGTTGCGGGGACGCAAGCCCTCCACCTGGAGCTCCAGCTGCGCGCTCTGCCCGTCCTTGCACGCGCGCATCACCGCGGTGTGGAGCGCCTCGCTGCGCAGGAGCGCCAGCGGCCTCTCCCCCGTCACCGGCTGCGTGGAGAAGAGCATCTCCTTGAGTGCGCGGTTGCTGCGCAGGAGCGTGCCCTCGCGGTCGGTGATCCACACGCCCTCGGCCATGCTGTCCAGCGCGGCGAGCAGCGTCTCCGACTGGCGCGTGAGGGCCTCGCAGCGGTCGTTCCACCGCGCGTCGAGCAGCGCCACCTCCCGCACCACGTCCTCGAGCGCCGGGGGCAGCTCGCGGTGGACGAGGGAGCGGCGGTGCTCGGACAGGGCGCGGATGGCGCTGGCCTGACGCTCGCTCGCGCGGCGCCACACGCGGTCCGCGGCGAGCGCGAGCGCCCCCGCGACCAGGCACGTGAAGAGCCCCAGCCGGATGGCCTCGCCCGTGCCGTACGGCCACATGAGGCCACCCACGGCGAGCCCCGGGAGCACGGCCTGCAACGGCAGGAGGACGGAGCGCGCCGCCGACATCAGTCCTGCCCGCGCACGGCCAGCTTGTAGCCGACCCCGCGCACCGTCTCGATGATGTCGCTCGCCGGGCCCAGCTTCTCACGCAGCCGCTTGATGTGCGTGTCCACGGTGCGCGTGTGGATCTCCGCCTGGATGCCCCACACGTCCGACAGCAGCACCTCGCGCGTCTGAACGCGCTCCGGCCTCTCCAGGAGCGTGCGCAGGAGGCGGAACTCGAGTGCGGTGAGCACCACGGGCTCGCCCTTCACCCGCACCTCGTGCTTGCCGGTGTCCAGGAGGATGTCTCCCGCGGTGAGCAGCCCGCCGGCCTCCTCATCCTCGATTCCGCGCCGGAGCACGGCCTTCACCCGGAGGAGCAGCTCGCGCACGCTGAACGGCTTGACGACGTAGTCGTCCGCGCCCAGCTCGAGCCCCGCCACGCGGTCCGCCTCCTGGCCCTTGGCCGTCACCACCACCACCGCGGGGCGGCGGCCGGGCGGCTCGGCCTTCAGCATGCGCAGGACGTCCGTGCCCGCGAGGTCCGGCAACATCAGGTCCAGGAGGACGAGGTCGGGAGGATTGGCGCGTGCGCGCGCGAGCGCCGCGGCGCCGGTGGGGGCGTGCTCGGTCTCGAAGCCCGCCAGGCGGAGGTTGTATTCCACGAGGCCCGCCAGGTCCTGCTCGTCCTCGACGATGAGAATGCGTGTCATGGGCGCTCCTACACTGACAGAGCCGCGGCGCGGCGGCGACGGGCATGGGCGGGGAGGGTTACCAGGGCTCCGTCTCCAGGGCCGTCCGGCACCCGGCCAGGAACGATGAGGCCCGCGGCGCACAGCGGGCGGGCAGGCGGCAGTGTGGGGCGGAAGGGCCGGGAAATCACGGGCATCGGACGGTAACAAACGACTGTCACGGTCACATTGCGTCCGCTCCGTTGACTCTGGAGGGGGCCACGGCTAGGGTCCGCCCCCCTTTTTCCCCACCCCGTTGAAGACGTCTGCCATGGTCATCCACATCGACCAGATCCGCGAGAGCGGCTATCGCGTCGACGAGTCCCTCTCCGCGCAAGCAGTGGACCTGATGCTGCAGGGCGAGGGCCACGACACGGGCTTCCGGGCCCGCGGGCCCGCACGGTTGAAGGCCGAGCTCCGCAAGGTCAGCGGGGGCGTGCTCGTGGATGGCTCCCTGGACGTGCCCGTCCACGCTCCGTGCAAGCGCTGCCTGCGCGACACCGAGCTCTCCCTGCCCGTCTCCTTCCGCATCAACCTCGTGCCCCGCGAGGTCGTGCGGGCCGAAGAGGGGGAGGCGAGCGAGGCCTCCATGGACCGGGACGAGGGGGGCGAGCGGGCGGGCACCTTCTCGCTGGACGCCGCCGACCGGGACGTCTTCGACGGGAAGAACATCGATCTGGACCCCATCGTGCGTGAGCAGGTATTGCTCGCCCTCCCGATGAACGCGGTCTGCCGCGAGGACTGCAAGGGGCTCTGCGGCGTGTGCGGGCAGAACCTCAACGAGGCGCAGTGCACGTGCGACGCCCGGCGGGTGGATCCGCGGCTGGCGGCGCTGAAGGACATCAAGCTGAGCTGACGTTCAGCTGACACGACGAAGAAGAGGTGAGCTGTGGGAGTTCCCAAGAAGCGGACGTCGAAGATGCGCCGGGACCGGCGCCGGGCAGCGAACAACAACCTCCGCTCGGCGGTGCAGGTCATCAAGTGCGCCAAGTGCGGTGAGCCGGTCATGCCCCACCGCGCGTGCAGCGCGTGTGGAAGCTACGGCGGGCGCGCGGCGCTGCCGGGCGTGGCCGCGGCGGAGTAGCCCTTCCGCCGAAGGAGGCACACGCCTGCGCCTGGCGCTCGACGCGATGGGAGGGGACCTCGCCCCGGCCGCTCCGGTCGAGGGCGCGGTCCTCTTTGCGCGTGAGCAGCCGGACGTCCAGGTGGTGCTCGTGGGGGACGAGCAGCGCATCCTCCCGTTCCTCCGCCGCACCTGGCCCGTCAACCTCTCCGTCCGCCACGCATCCGAGGTGGTGGGCATGGACGAGCAGGCCGGGGCGTCCATCCGCAAGAAGCCGGACAGCTCGCTGAAGGTGTGCTTCGACCTGGTCCGCACCGGGGAGGCCGCGGCCGTGGTGTCCGCGGGCCACTCCGGCGCGGTGATGGCCGGCGCGCTGCTCGTGCTGGGCCGGCTGCCGCGGGTGGAGCGACCTGCCATCGCCGCGCTCCTGCCCGCGCTGGAGGGAGGCCGGTGCCTCCTGCTCGACGTGGGCGCCAACATCCAGTGTCGGCCCTCGCACCTCGCCCAGTTCGCGGTGCTCGGGGATGCCTATGCGCGCCGGGTGATGGGCGTCGCACGGCCGAGGGTGGCAATCCTCTCCAACGGAGAGGAGGAGTCCAAGGGCACCCCGCTGACGCGCGAGGCGGCTGCGCTGCTGCGCCAGGGGCCGCTCCACTTCCGCGGCTACCTCGAGGGCAAGGACCTCTTCTCCGGTCAGGCGGAGGTCATCGTCACGGATGGCTTCACGGGCAACCTCGTCCTCAAGGCTGCGGAGGGCACGGCCCTGGCGGTGGCCGGGCTCTTGCGCTCCGCGGTGTACAAGGCGGGCCTCTCCGAGAAGCTCGGGGCCGTCCTGCTCAAGCCCACGCTCGCGGGCCTGCGTCGCGTGGTGGACTACGCCGAGGTGGGCGGCGCGCCCCTCCTGGGGATTGCCGGTGTGGCGGTGGTGGCGCACGGACGCTCCAACCCCAAGGCGGTGAAGAACGCGCTGAAGGCTGCACTCACGACGGCGCGCTCCGGCCTCAATGACGAGCTGGTCCGGGACATGGCCCTCACCGAGGAGTGGCTGCCGCCCCGGCGCCGAGGAAAGGGCGCGACAGGACAGGCCCTTTCCGAGTAAATCGCCCCCTCCATGACCATCGCATTCGTCTTCCCCGGCCAGGGCAGCCAGGCCGTGGGCATGGGTCAGGAGCTCGCGGCGCAGTTTCCCGAAGCGAAGGCCGTCTTCGACGCCGCGGATGCCGCACTCGGTGAGTCTCTCAGCCGCCTTTGTTTCGAGGGCCCCGAGGAGTCCCTGAAGCTGACCGCCAACACCCAGCCCGCCATCCTCACGGTGTCGGTGGCGGCATGGGAGGTGTTCCGCCGCCGCGGGCCCGCACCCGCATTCGTCGCCGGACACAGCCTGGGCGAGTACTCCGCGCTCGTGGCCGCCGGGAGCCTCTCGCTGAAGGACGCGGTGCGTGCGGTCCGTGCGCGCGGCACCTTCATGCAGGAGGCCGTGCCCGCGGGCGTGGGCGCCATGGCCGCGGTGCTCGGGCTCGAGCCGTCGCGCGTGCGCGAGGTGTGCGAGAAGGCCGCGCAGGCCGGGGGAACCGGGGGAAAGGGTGAGGTGGTGGCCCCCGCCAACTACAACTCGCCCGAGCAGACCGTCATCGCCGGCCACGCCACGGCCGTGGAGCGCGCGGGCGCGCTGCTCAAGGAGGCCGGCGCCAAGCGCGTGGTGCCCCTCCCCGTGTCCGCGCCCTTCCACTGCTCCCTCATGGACCCGGTGAAGCCGCGTCTCCAGGCGTTGCTCGGCGCTGTGTCGGTGAAGGCGCCCACCGTGCCCGTCGTGACGAACGTCGAGGCCGCGCCCAACTCCGACGCGGCGCGGGTCGTGCCGCTCCTGCTCGAGCAGGTCAGCGCCCCCGTGCGCTGGGTGGAGAGCGTGGAGCGCTTGCGTGCGCTCGGTGTCACGCGCGTGGTGGAGCTGGGGCCGGGCAAGGTGCTCTGTGGCCTCATCAAGCGCATCGCGAAGGACATCGAGACGTTCAACGTGGAAGACGCGGCGTCCTTGAACAAGGCGCTCGAGGGAGTGGCCAAGTGAGCGGCAACGGCGGAAAGAGCTTCGAGGGCAAGGTGGTGCTGGTGACGGGCGGCTCGCGCGGCATCGGGCGCGCGTGCGTGCTGGCCTTCACGAAGGCGGGCGCCACCGTGGTGTTCAGCTACGCCGGCAACGAGGCGGCGGCTAACGAGACGCTCGAGGCGGTGAAGGCCGCGGGCGGCAAGGCCCAGGCGCGCAAGTTCGACGTCGCGGACACGGCCGCGTGCACGGAGGCGGTGGACGCGGTGGTGAAGGAGCACGGCCGCCTGGACGTCCTCGTCAACAATGCGGGCGTCGCCATCGACGGGCTCGTCATGCGCTTCAAGGACGAGGACTGGGACAGGACGCTCGACACCAACCTCAAGGGCGCCTTCGCGCTCATCCGCGCGGCGAGCCGCCCGATGATGAAGCAGCGCGCCGGTGCCGTCATCAACCTCTCCTCCGTCGTGGGCGAGATGGGCAACGCGGGCCAGGCCGCCTACGCAGCGTCCAAGGCGGGGCTCATCGGCCTCACCAAGTCGCTCGCCCGGGAGCTCGCCAGCCGCAACATCCGCGTGAACGCCGTGACGCCGGGCTTCATCGGCACGGACATGACCGCCGCGCTGCCCGAGGAGGCGAAGAAGCGGATGCTCGACGTCATCCCGCTCGGGCGACTGGGCGGGCCCGAGGAAATTGCCTCGTCCGTGCTGTTCCTCGCCTCTGACGCAGCGAGCTACGTCACGGGCGAGGTCCTGAAGGTCAATGGCGGAATGTACATGTGACGGAAGGCGGTTGCGCTCCGACCGGACTGGGGTATACCGCGCCGGCCTGTCTGTCCGTTCCCGGGCATTTGCCCGGGTCAAATAAGGGTTTCCCTGGAGGCACTGAGAAAAATGGCGACGAACACGATTGAGGCCAAGGTCAAGGCGATCATCGCGGACCAGCTCGGCGTCGGTGAGGATGAAATCAAGCGCGAGTCTGCGTTCATCGAGGACCTGGGCGCCGACAGCCTCGACATCGTGGAGCTGGTGATGGCGATGGAGGAGGAGTTCGAGGTCGAGATCCCGGACGAGCAGGCCGAGAACATCAAGACCGTGGGAGACGCCATCTCCTACATCGAGAACCACAAGAAGTAGGCAGGACCTCCGAGGAGCAACGTGTCCAACCGACGAGTCGTCATCACCGGCACGGGCCTCATCACGGCCCTGGGGACCGGCACCGACACCAACTGGAAGGCCCTGATGGCGGGGCAGAGCGGCATCGCCCCCATCACGCGCTTCGACGCGAGCAGTCTGGACACGCGCTTCGCAGGCGAGGTGAAGGACTTCCCGGTCGAGCAGTTCATCGACAAGCGGGAGGCCCGTCGCATGGACCTCTTCGCACAGTACGCGCTCGCGGCCGCGGAGATGGCGGTCAAGGAGTCGGGACTGCCGGTGGGCACGGACAAGCCGAACGGCTACCAGGCCGAGCGGGTGGGCGTCATCGTCGGCTCGGGCATCGGTGGCATCGGCTCGCTCGAGGAGCAGCACAAGAAGGGGATGGAGAAGGGGTTCGACCGCGTGTCGCCCTTCTTCATCATCCAGATGATCATCAACATGGCGCCCGGCCTCATCAGCATGAAGTACGGCGCCAAGGGCCCCAACTGGGCCCCCGTGAGCGCGTGCGCCACGAGCTCCCACGCCATCGGTGAGTCGTTCAAGTCCATCCGCATGGGTGAGACGGACGCGGTCATCTGCGGCGGCGCGGAGGCCTCCATCACGCCGCTGTCCATCGGTGGCTTCTCGGTGATGAAGGCGCTGTCCACCCGCAACGAGGATCCGTCCCGCGCGAGCCGCCCGTTCGAGAAGGACCGCGACGGCTTCGTGATGGGCGAGGGCGCCGGCATCGTGGTGCTCGAGGAGATGGAGCACGCGAAGAAGCGCGGGGCCACCATCCTCGCGGAGCTCGTGGGCTACGGCGCCAACTCGGACGCCTACCACGTCACCCAGCCGGCCCCGGGCGGCGAGGGTGCGGCGCGCTGCATGCGCCTGGCGCTGGACTCCGCGGGCATGACCCCGGAGCAGGTGGGCTACATCAACGCCCACGGCACCTCCACGCCCTTCAACGACTCCAACGAGACGGCGGCCATCAAGACGGTGTTCGGCGCGCACGCGAAGAAGCTCGCGGTGAGCTCCACCAAGTCCATGACGGGCCACATGCTCGGGGCGGCCGGTGGCGCCGAGGCGGTCATCAGCGCGCTCGCGCTCGCCCGCGGGGTGCTGCCGCCCACCATCAACTACGACACGCCGGACCCCGAGTGTGACCTCGACTACGTCGCCAACACGCCGCGCGAGCAGCGGGTAGACGCGGTCATGAGCAACTCCTTCGGCTTCGGTGGCACCAACGCGGTGCTGCTGCTGCGCCGGTTCCAGAAGTAGACCACCCGCTCCCCCTGGGAGAGGGAAGGGGTGAGGGGGCCGTGTTACCGCGCACTCCACAAGCCCACCCATGAAGCTCGTCCTCGCCTCAGACCACGCCGGAATCCAGCTGCGAGCGGAGCTCGTGGAGCACCTACGCGCACGCGGCATCACGTGCGAGGACCTGGGCCCCCAGGCCCCCACCTCGGTGGACTATCCGGACTTCGCGGAGCGGGTGGCCGCGGCGGTTGCGCGGGGAGACTTCACCCTCGGCGTCCTCGTGTGCGGAACCGGCATCGGGATGTGCATCACCGCCAACAAGGTGCGCGGCGTGCGCGCGGCGCTCTGCTCCACGGAGTTCGAGTCCCGCATGTCGCGCGCCCACAACGACGCCAATGTCCTGTGCCTGGGCCAGCGCGTCGTGGGGGCGGGGCTCGCCCGCGGCATCCTCGACGCCTTCGTGGACACCGCCTTCGAGGGTGGCCGTCACGCCCAGCGGGTGGAGAAGATCCGGCTCGTCGAGGACCGCTCGGGCCGCTGAAGTCGAAACGACTCCCGCCCGTGCCTGAACGCGCACGGGCCTGCCACCCTGGAGACGACGCCATGGAGAACACCCGGACGCTCGCCGAGGTCGACCCCGACATCGCGAAGGTCATCCTCGACGAGACGCGGCGCCAGGAGGAGGGGCTGGAGCTCATCGCCTCCGAGAACTTCGTCTCGCCCGCGGTGATGACCGCCATGGGCAGCGTGCTGACCAACAAGTACGCGGAGGGCTACCCCGGCAAGCGCTACTACGGCGGGTGCGAGTTCGCGGACGTCGCGGAGAACCTCGCCATCGAGCGCGCGCAGAAGCTCTTCGGCGCGGAGTTCGTGAACGTCCAGGCGCACTCGGGCAGCCAGGCCAACATGGCCGCGTACTACGCGCTGGCGAAGCCGGGGGACACCATCCTCGCGCTGGACCTCAACAGCGGCGGCCACCTCACCCACGGCTCGTCCTTCAACTTCTCCGGCAAGCAGTACCACGCCGTCCACTACGGGCTGACCCGGGAGACCGAGCGCATCGACATGGCGCAGGTGCGCGCCCTGGCCCGCGAGCACAAGCCGCGCGTCCTCGTGGTGGGTGCCTCCGCGTACCCGCGCACGCTGGACTTCGCCGCGTTCCGCGAGGTGGCGGACGAGGTGGGTGCCGCGCTCTTCGTGGACATGGCGCACATCGCGGGCCTGGTGGCCGCGGGCGTGCACCCCTCGCCGGTGCCGCTGGCGGACATCGTCACCACCACCACGCACAAGACGCTGCGCGGGCCGCGCGGCGGCATGGTGATGGGCAAGGAGGCCTACGCCAGGACGGTCAACAGCCAGGTCTTCCCCGGCATCCAGGGAGGCCCGCTGATGCACGCCGTGGCGGCCAAGGCGGTGGCCCTCAAGGAGGCGCTCGCCCCGGACTTCAAGGCCTACCAGCAGCAGGTGGTGGCCAACGCGCGCGCGCTCGCAGAGGCGCTGCAGCGCGCCGGCCTGCGCCTGTGCTCCGGCGGCACGGACAACCACCTCATGCTGGTGGACCTGCGCGCCAAGAAGCTCACCGGCAAGGTGGCCGAGGGCGTGCTCCACGAGGCGGGCATCACGGTCAACAAGAACATGATTCCCTTCGACCCCGAGAAGCCCATGGTGACCTCGGGCGTCCGCGTGGGCACGCCGGCCATCACCACCCGCGGCATGAAGGAGCGGGAGATGGCCGAGGTGGGCGCGCTCATCGGCCGCGCGCTGGATGCCGCGGGAGACCCAGGGGAGCTCGCGCGCATCCGGGGCGACGTGAAGGAGCTCTGCCAGCACTTCCCGCTGTACGCCTCGCGCCTGAAGGCGTCGTAGGCTCTTGGAGGCCCGTGCGCTGCCCCTTCTGCCAGGACGCGGAGAACAAGGTCATCGACTCCCGCGAGTCGCACGAGGGCGCCGTCATCCGCCGGCGCCGCGAGTGCCTGGTGTGCAAGCGGCGCTTCACGACGTACGAGCGGGTGGAGGAGCTCACGCCGTTCATCGTCAAGAAGGACGGGCGGCGCGAGGCGTTCGACCGGGAGAAGCTCCTCTCGGGGCTGAAGAAGGCCTGCGAGAAGCGCCCCGTGTCGGTGGAGCAGCTCGAGCAGGTGGTGGAGACCATCGAGCAGGGGCTCTCGGAGGTGGGGGAGAAGGAGGTCCCCTCGGCCCGGCTCGGTGAGGACGTGATGCACCGGCTCAAGGCGCTGGACGAGGTGGCGTACGTGCGCTTCGCGTCGGTCTACCGCAGCTTCCGTGACATCTCGGAGTTCATGGCCGAGCTCAAGGAGCTCATCGACGCGCAGTCCAGGGACCGCGCCAAGAGTGCGCCGCGGACGCAGCGCGGCGCCTGACGAGCTGGACGCATGCAGCTGCTCACGCGCGCACGCATGAGGAAGCCTCGGATGCCGAGGGCCCACCGAGAGGCCCAGTTCGACCGCGCGGTGGCGGAGTTCTTCATGCGCATCGCGCTGGAGGAGGCCGCGCGGGGGCTGGGGCGCACCTCGCCCAACCCCGTGGTGGGCGCCATCCTCGTGAAGGGCGGACGCATCATCGCGCGCGGCTACCACCGCAAGGCCGGCACCGCGCACGCCGAGGTGGTCGCGCTGGAGGCAGCCGGAGCGCGGGCGCGGGGCGCGGACCTCTACACGACGCTCGAGCCCTGTGATCACTGGGGCCGCACCCCTCCCTGCAGCCAGGCCATCCTCGAGGCGGGCGTGCGCCGCGTCATCTGCGGCTCCACGGACCCCAACCCCCTGGTGAGCGGCCGCGGCGTCCGGAGGCTGCGCAAGGCCGGGGTGGAGGTGGTGACGGGCGTCCTGAGGGAGGAGGCGGACGCGCTCAACCGGCCCTTCCTCAAGGTGATGACCACGGGGCTCCCGTGGGTGACGGTGAAGGCGGCCCTCACGCTGGACGGCAAGATTGCCACCGCCACCGGGGACAGCCGCTGGGTGACCGGGGAGCCCGCGCGCCTGTGGGTGCACCGGCTGCGCAACCGCGTGGACGCCATCCTCGTGGGGGCGAGCACGGTGCGCCTGGACGACCCGCAGCTCACCACCCGCCTCCCCGGAGGCGAGGGACGCGACGCGGTGCGCGTGGTGGTGGACAGCCACCTGCGCCTGAAGCCCACGCACACGCTCTTCACGCAGCGCTCCGCGGCGCGCACCATCGTCGCCACGCTGGAGGCTGTGGAAAGCCCGCGCGCGCGGCGCCTCACCTCGCAGGGCGTGGAGGTGTGGCGCGTGAAGGCGAGGGCAGGGCGGGTGGACGTGAAGGCGCTGCTCGGCAGGCTGGCGAAGGCGGGCCTGAACCACGTGCTGGTGGAGGGGGGCTCGCAGCTCTACGGCACGGTGCTGCGCGAGCGGCTGGCGGACGAGCTGTGCCTGTTCCTCGCCCCGAAGCTCGTGGGCGCGTCCGGGCTTTCCTGGGTGGGCGAGCTGGGGGTGGAGGAGATGGGCAAGGCGCTCCACCTCGAGGACGTGCGCTTCGAGGCGGTGGGCAGGGACATGCTGGTCCGCGCCCGCCTCCCCTCCGGAAGCAAACGCCCCTCTCCCCCCGGGAGAGGGAGAGGGTGAGGGGGCCGAGGCCCACCAGGTCCCCACCCGAGCAACCTTCAGCTCTTTCCCCGGAGGAGGGGGGGCACCCCACCTGACGCGTGCGAGGGCCACGGTTCCGCGCTATGGGGCAAGGCGGAATGTTCACGGGACTCGTCCAGGACATCGGCACGATCGAGCGGGTGCTGCCCACGGGCGGCATGACCGACCTGTGGATCCGCACCCACCTCGGTGCGGAGGGCTTCACCCTGGGCGAGTCGGTGGCGGTGGACGGCGCCTGCCTCACGGTGGTGGAGCGTGGGGGGGAGCGCTTCCGCGTGCAGGCGAGCCCGGAGACGCTCCGGCGGACCACGCTGGGAGAGCGCCGCCCCGGGGACGCCGTGCACCTGGAGCGCGCGCTAAAGCTCGGGGACCGCCTCGGTGGCCACATGGTCCTGGGCCACGTGGACGCGGTGGCGGAGGTGCTCGAGGCGCGGCCCGAGCAGGGCGCCTGGGTGATGTCGGTGAGCCTCCCCGAAGCGCTCGCTCCGTTCTTCATCGAGAAGGGCTCGATCACGGTGGACGGCGTCAGCCTCACGGTGAACGACGTGGGAGCGGACCGCTTCTCGGTGATGCTGATTCCGGAGACACAGGCGCGCACCACGCTCGCCCGGCGCAGGGTGGGCGCCCGGGTGAACCTGGAGGCGGACGTCATCGGCAAGTACGTGGCGCGGCTCTACGGCCTGCGCCAGGCGCACGGCGGTGGCCTGACGGAGCAGGTGCTCCGGGCCGCAGGCTTCGGCGCGGGCAAGTGAGGAGAGACATGACGCGTCGGAAGGCCGCAGGAACGGACAGCATCGCGCTCGTCGAGCAGGCGCTCGGGGAGATCCGCCGCGGGCGGATGGTCATCCTCACGGACGACGAGGACCGCGAGAACGAGGGCGACCTCGTCATGGCCGCGGAGAAGGTGACGCCCGAGGCCATCAACTTCATGGCCACCCACGCGCGCGGCCTCATCTGCCTGTCCCTCACGGAGGAGCGCCTGCGGCAGCTCCACCTGCCGCTGATGGTCCAGGACAACGGCTCGCCGTTCCAGACGGCCTTCACCGTCTCCATCGAGGCGGCGCGCGGTGTCACCACCGGCATCTCCGCGGCGGACCGCGCCACCACCATCCTGGCGGCGGTCGCTCCGAACGCCCGGCCGACCGACCTGGTGCGCCCCGGCCACATTTTCCCGCTGCGCGCGCGCGACGGCGGCGTCCTCGTCCGCACGGGCCAGACGGAGGGCAGCGTGGACCTCGCGCGCCTGGCGGGGCTCTCTCCCGCGGGCGTCATCTGCGAGGTGATGAAGGCGGACGGCACCATGGCCCGCCGCCCGGACCTGGTGAAGTTCGCGCGCAAGCACGGCCTCACGCTGCTCTCGGTCGCGGACATCATCCGCTACCGCATGGAGCGCGAGCGGCTGGTGCGCCGGGTGTCGGAGGCGCGGCTGACGCTGCGCGGGGCCTCGGACTTCCAGGCCTATGCCTACACGAGCGACGTGGACCCGCTGGTGCACGTGGCGCTGGTGAAGGGGGACCTCGAGGGCAAAGAGCCGGTGCTCACGCGCGTCCACCGTGCGTGCCTGGTGGGGGACCTCTTCGGAGACCGCGGGTGCGAGTGCGGCGCGCAGCTGGAGGAGTCCCTCCAGCGCATCCGCGAGGCCGGCCGCGGCGTCCTGGTCTATCTCCAGAAGCACATCAGCACGAGCGACACCTTCCACTGCACCCACGTCCACAACGAGCAGGCCGTGCCGGGCCACGCGGAGCAGACGCGCCTGCGCGAGTTCGGCCTGGGGGCGCAGATCCTGAAGGACCTGGGTCTGAGCCGGCTGCGCCTCCTCACCAACACGCCCAAGCGGCTCGTCGGGCTGGACAGCTACGGCCTCACCGTGGTGGAGCAGCTCCCCTTCGCTCCTGCCCAGCAGCTGGCGGCGCGGCGTCCCCGCCCGGTCCTCGTCTCCTCGCGCGGGAAGCGCTGACTCTCGACTTCACCCCTCTTCACCCGCTCTCTTCCAGCCCATGCCCCGCTCCTTCGAAGGCAACTTCCTGCCCCCCAAGGGCCGCTTCGCCCTCTGCGTGGCCCGCTTCAACGGCTTCGTCACGGAGGCGCTCCTCCAGGGGGCGGTGGACACGCTCCTGCGCCACGGCGTGGAGGAGGACGCCATCGACGTGTTCCGCTGCCCCGGCACCTTCGAGCTGCCTTCGCTCACCCGGCGTGTGTCCGAGACGGGTGCGTACGTGGGCATCATCACGCTCGGGGCGGTCATCCGCGGTGGCACGCCGCACTTCGACTACGTGGCCGGCGAGTGCGCCAAGGGCATTGGCCAGGTGGCGTTCGGCGCGGAGGCGGCCGTGACGTTCGGCGTGCTCACCTGCGACACGGTGGAGCAGGCCATCGACCGCGCCGGGGTGAAGGCGGGAAACAAGGGAGCGGACGCGGCCCTCGCCTGCATCGAGATGGTCAACCTCCATGGCCAGCTGGCCAGGCTCCGCAAGGGAAAGGGCTAGAGATGGGCGCACGTCGCATGGGACGGGAGCGCGCGCTGCAGGCGCTCTACCAGCTGGAGGTGTCGCAGGGCACGGCGGAGGACGCCCTCCAGGCGGCCTGGTCCGCGGGTGCCGAGGAGAGCGGCAAGCCGGACCCGGAGGCCCAGCGCTTCGCGAGGGACCTGGTCGAGGGCGTCCGCACCCACAGGGCGGAGATCGACACGCTCATCGAGGAGCACAGCCACAACTGGAGGCTGGACCGGATGAGCCGCATCGACCGCAACATCCTGCGGCTCGGCGTCTACGAGCTGAAGTGCCGCGCGGACATCCCCCGCCGCGTGACGCTCAACGAGATGATCGAGCTCGGCAAGGCCTTCGGCACCGAGGAGTCCAGCTCCTTCATCAACGGCCTGCTGGACCGCGTGGCCGTGGCCCTCGAGAAGGCATGAGCGCCCGGGTGACGGCCCACCCGGTGGGCTTCGACACGCTGGATGGAGTGGAGGGCCTCGACGCGCTCTGCGTCTTCGTCGGCGAGGACGAGCGCCCCCTCCCCGGCAGCGCGGGCTTCGTTGACTGGCGCCTGAGCGGACGGCTGTCGCGCCTCCTGAAGGAGGGCTTCTTCACGGGCGCGCGGGGGGACTCGCTCCTCGTCCCCACCGAGGGGGCCATCGGGGCTCCGCGAATGTTCGCGATCGGACTCGGGCGAGCGGCGGAGCTGACGGAGGCGGAGCTGCGGCGCGCGCTGGCCCATGCCGCGGAGGTGCTCTCGCGCGCAGGCGTGGAGGCCGTGGCGCTGGACCTTCCCGGCGAGGGCATCCTCACCGACGAGGCACGTGTGGCAGCGCTGCAGCATTCCTTCCTGCCCGCATTCCACGGCCACCGGGTGGCGGTCCTCGGACCACCCCCTCTGGTGGCACGGCTGGGCGGCAGGGGGCCGGCGGGCCGCTAGCGATTCTGGTAGCCTGAGGCCCTCCGGACAGGGCGGATGGGCTACAACGTTCTCATCGTCGAGGATTCCAGGTCGTCGCGAGAGGTCCTCGCAGCGATGGTGGAGTCCGTGAACGGTGTGCGGGTGATGCACGCAGGAAGCGGCTTCGAGGCGCTCAAGCTCCTGCCCCGGCACCGGTTCGACCTCATCATCACCGAGGTCAACATGCCGGACATCAACGGGCTCGAGCTCGTCAACTTCGTCAAGAAGAGCCCCAACTACCGGCAGACGCCGCTCTTCGTCATCACGAACGAGGGGCGCGCGCAGGACCGGGACCGCGGGCTCGCGCTCGGAGCGGCGGAGTTCCTCGTCAAGCCCGTGGTGCAGGAGCAGCTGACGGCGCTCCTGAAGCGCTACCTCCGAATCGCTTCGCCCTCTCCATGAGCTCCGCCTGAGCGCTCCGCCGCTCTCCGCCCGCGGCCGTCCGGCGCACCCACTCGCCGTCCGGCTTCAGGTCCCACGCGAGCGTGTTGTCCGCGAGGGAGCGCTCGAGCGAGTCCCGCACCTGCGCCTGGAGCTGCGGATCCTCCACCGGCGCGAGCACCTCCACGCGGTGGTCCAGGTTGCGCGGCATCAGGTCCGCCGAGCCGATGTAGAGCTTCACGGCCCTCGGACGGTCGAAGAGGTAGATGCGCGAGTGCTCGAGGAAGCGGCCCAGGGTGGACACCACACGGATGTGCTCGGACATGCCCGGCACGCCCGGCCTGAGGCAGCAGATGCCGCGCACGTTGAGGTCCACGTGCACCCCCGCGCGCGAGGCGTCGTACAGCGCCTCGATGAGCGTGGGGTCCACCAGCGCGTTCATCTTCATTCCGATGCGCGCGGGAGCTCCCGACGCGTGCGCGGCCACCGTCTTGAGAATCTCCTCGAGGAGCCCGTCGCGCAGCGACACGGGGGCCACCAGGAGCTTGCGGAAGCGGTCGGGGCGCGCGAAGCCCGTGAGGAAGTTGAAGAGGTCCGCCACGTCCGCGCCGATGTCCGGGTCCGTGGTGAACAGCCCCAGGTCCGTGTAGAGCCGCGCCGTCTTCGGGTTGTAGTTGCCCGTGCCGATGTGGACGTAGTGCCGGACCCGATCTCCCTCGCGGCGGATGACGAGGATGGCCTTGGCGTGCGTCTTGAGGCCCGGGATTCCGTACACGACGTGCACGCCGGACTCCTCCAGCCTCCTCGCCCACTGGATGTTGGTGCGCTCGTCGAAGCGGGCCTTCAGCTCCACCATGCACACCGCCTGCTTGCCGTTCTCCGTGGCGCGGATGAGCGCGGGCACGAGCGGAGAGCTGTCCGAGGTGCGGTACACCGTCTGCTTGACCGCGAGCACGTCCGGGTCCTCCACCGCCTCCTCGACGAAGCGCTCTACCGAGGTGCTGAAGGACTCGTACGGGTGGTGGACGAGCAGGTCTCCCCGACGCATGGCCGCCATCACCGAGCCGCCGTCCGAGGACGCGTCGGAGACGAGCCGCGGTTGCGTGACCGGCGTCCAGGGCGGATCCCTGAGCTCGGGGAAGCCCGGCACGCCCACCACGGCCTGAAGGTCTCCCAGGTCCAGGAGCCCCTCCACGTCGAAGATCTGGCTCTCGGAGAGTCCCAGCGCCTCCACGAGCGGTTCGCGCAGCTTGGGGTTCATCCCCGCCTGCAGCTCCAGGCGGATGACCTCACCGAAGCGCCGCTGCCGCAGCTCCACCTCCATCGCGATGAGCAGGTCCTCGGCGTCCTCGGACACGGTGAAGTCCGCGTCGCGCGTGACGCGGAAGAGCGCGTGGTCCAGCACCTCCATGCCTGGGAAGAGCGCGTCCAGGTGGCTCGAGATGATGTCCTCCAGGGGGATGAACGTGGTTCCCCCCTTCAGCGGCACGAGCCGGGGCAGGAGCTCCTTGGGCACCTTCACGCGCGCCACGTTCTCGCCGTCGGTCACCGGGTCCCGCACCAGGACCGCGAGGCTCAGGGAGAGGTTCGAGATGTAGGGGAAGTGCCTCCCCAGGCCGATGGCGAGCGGCGTGAGCACGGGGAAGATCTGGTCCCGGAAGCGCTGCTCCACCTGCACACGCTCCTCGGCGCCCAGCTCCGCCCAGCGGAGGATGCGCACCCCCTTCTCCGCGAGGGCGGGACGCAGCTCCCGCTCGAAGACCGCCGCGTGGCGGCGACCCTGGGCCATCAGGCGTGGGTGCACCTGCTCGAGGATCCACCCGGGCGCGCTCCCGTCCGGGACGAGCCCCGCCACGCCCGTCTGCACCTGCTCGTGGAGGCGCGAGACGCGGATCATGAAGAACTCGTCCAGGTTGCGCGCGTAGATGGCGCAGAACTTCACGCGCTCGAGCAGGGGGATCTCGGGGGACTCCGCGAGCTGGAGCACCCGGTCATTGAAGGCGAGCCAGGACAGCTCCCGGTTGAAGAAGAGGCCCGCGTCCGGCGGGCCCCCACCGGGTGCATAGACGTCCTTCTCGGCACGCCTCGTGACGACCGCCTTGCCCTCCGCCCTGCGCTTCGCCATCTGCTCGCTCCTCGGGAACTGCCTGCCCGTGTAGCAAGTTCCACGGGTGGTGTGTGACAAGATGCGCCCCGGCATACCGGAGCGTGCCCGGCTGTTGCAGGCAGTCAGGCCCTCTCGTAAGAGGCCGTCCGTCATGCCCATGAACGAGCGCTACGAGCCCCAAGTCATCGAGCCCAGGTGGCAGTCCCGCTGGGAGGAGGCCGGCCTCTTCCGCGCCGGTCGGAGGCCGGGCGCACCCCGCAAGTACCTCCTGGAGATGCTGCCGTACCCCAGCGGCAAGATGCACATGGGGCACGTGCGCAACTACCTCATCGGGGACGTGCTCGCGCGCTACCACTGGATGCGCGGCTTCGACGTGCTGCACCCCATGGGCTGGGACGCCTTCGGCCTGCCTGCGGAGAACGCCGCCATCAAGGACGGCGTGCACCCCGCGCTGCGCACGGCGGAGAACATCAGGAGCTTCAAGGCGGAGATCCGCTCGCTCGGCTACTGCTACGACTGGACGCGTGAGGTGAACACCAGCGCGCCCGAGTACTACCGCTGGAACCAGTGGTTCTTCATCCAGATGCTGGAGCGCGGGCTCGTCTACCGCCGCTTCAGCCGCGTCAACTGGTGCACCGGCTGCCTCACCGTCATCGCGAACGAGCAGGTGAAGGACGGGCGCTGCGAGCGCTGTGACGCCCCCGTGGTGGACAAGGAGATGCCCGAGTGGGCGTTCCGCATCACCCGGGACAGCCAGGCGCTGCTGGACAACCTGGACACCCTCACGGAGTGGCCCGAGCGCATCACCAAGGCGCAGCGGGAGTGGATCGGACGCTCCGAGGGCGCGGAGGCGGAGTTCCGCATCGAGGGGCTCTCCGACGCGGTCCGGGTCTTCACCACCCGCGTGGACACCATCTTCGGCTGCACGTACGTGGTGCTCGCGCCGGAGCACCGGCTC
The DNA here is from genome assembly GCA_022616315.1 of Myxococcaceae bacterium. GTDB lineage: Bacteria > Myxococcota > Myxococcia > Myxococcales > Myxococcaceae > JAKEEX01. Next base: position 2,747 of record JAKEEX010000639.1, on the reverse strand, counting down.
GTTTCGAAGCTGGTGGCGCCCGAGCGGCGGGCCGAGGTGGAGGCCTTCGTGGCCCGCATGACGGCCATGGGCAAGGAGCAGCGCACCGGCCCGGACGCGCCGAAGGAGGGCGTCTTCACGGGCGCCTTCGCGCTCAACCCGTTCAACGGCGAGCGCGTGCCCGTGTGGCTCGCCAACTTCGTGGTGGCGGACTACGGCACCGGCGCGGTGATGAGCGTGCCCGCGCACGACGAGCGCGACTTCGAGTTCGCCCGGAAGTATGGCCTGCCGCTGCGCCCTGTCATCAAGCCCGCGGGCGGTGAGCCCCTCGCCGTCGCCGACGCCATGGAGGCCGCCTTCACGGAGGACGGCGTGGTGCAGGACTCCGGCGCCTTCAGCGGGAAGCCCTCGCCCGGGGCGCGCGACGCCATGGGGGCGTGGCTCGACGAGAAGGGCCTGGGACGGCGGACCATCACGTACCGGCAGCGGGACTGGGGCTTCAGCCGCCAGCGCTACTGGGGCACGCCCATCCCCATCGTCTACTGCGAGCGGTGCGATCCGGAGCGCAAGGGCCTGCCGGTGCCCCTGGACCAGCTTCCGGTGGTCCTGCCGGAGATCGACACCCAGGCGGTGCTGACCGGCAAGGGCGAGCCGCCCCTGGCCAAGGTGGCCGCGTGGGTGAACACCACCTGCCCGCAATGCAAGGGCCCGGCGCGCCGCGAGACGGAGACGATGGACACCTTCGTCGACTCCTGCTGGTACTACGCGCGCTACCTGTCACCCCACTTCGACGGTGCGCCGTTCGAGGCGGAGGAGGCGAAGCGGTGGCTGCCGGTGGACGTGTACGTGGGCGGCCCCGAGCACGCCACGATGCACCTGCTGTACTTCCGCTTCTGGACGCGGGTGATGCGCGAGCTCGGCCTCTCCCCGGTGGACGAGCCGGTCAAGCGCCTCATCACCCAGGGCATCGTGAACGGCCCCGACGGGCGCAAGATGTCCAAGCGCTGGGGCAACGTGGTGGCGCCCGCGAGCATCGTGGCGAAGTACGGCGCGGACACCGCGCGCACCTACGTCATGTTCGCTGGGCCCCCGGAGCGCGACTTCGACTGGTCCGACGAGCAGGTGGAGGGTGCCTTCCGCTTCCTCAAGCGCGTGTGGACGCTCGCGGCCCAGCACCACGGCACCTGCCGGGACGCGCGCTTCGACGGCGCGGCGGAGGGGAAGGCGCTGGAGATTCGCCGTGCGGCGCACAAGTGCCTGAAGCGGGTGGGGGAGGCCATCGAGCGGCTGTCCTTCAACACCGCCATCGCGGGAATCATGGAGTGCATCAATGCGCTCTACGCCCTGGGCACGCCCCAGACGGACGCGGAGAAGGCCGCCATGGGCGAGGCCATGCGCCTGCTCTGCGTGGTGCTCGCGCCCTTCGCGCCGCACCTGGCGGACGAGCTCTCCGAGGCCTACGGCGCCACCCAGCCTGTCGTGGAGCAGGGGTGGCCCGCGTTCGACCCTGCCCTGGTGGTGGATGACGTCATCCCCTACGCCGTCCAGGTGAACGGGAAGCTGCGCGCCGAGGTGCGCGTGCCGGTGGATGCCGCGGAGGCGGACGTGCGCGCCGCCGCCGAGGCCGACGACAAGGTGAAGGCCGCGCTCGCCGGCAAGGCGGTGCGCAAGTTCGTCTTCGTGCCGAAGCGGCTCGTCAACTTCGTGGTGGGCTGATGGGAGGGCTCGCTCGGAACGCCGGCGCGCTGCTGCTGCTCGTGGCGGTGGCCGGATGCGGCTACCGCTTCGTCACACCGGGGAGCGCTCTTCCCGGCGGCGTGCGCCGCGTGTGTGCGCCCGTGCTCGTCAACCGCACCGCGGAGCCCGCGGCGGAGGCGCTCTTCACCCAGGCCCTCCGCGAGGGGCTCGTGCGGCAGGGACTCGCGGCGCAGGACGGCTGTGACGCCACGCTTCGCGGGGAGCTGCTCGCGGTGAGCTCGGGCGTGGGACTCGCGGGACCGCCCGCGGGCGTCGTGAGTTACCGCGCCAGCGCGACCCTGCGGCTCACGCTGCAGCGCGGGGACGAGGTGCTGCGCACCGTGGAGGTGGCAGGAGGCGAGGACTTCCTGCCGGGCCTCGACGTGATGCAGACGGAAGCGAACCGGGAGGCCGCGCTCCACAGGCTCGCGCAGGCGCTGGCGCGCGAAGCGCTGGACCGGCTCACCACCGGGGACTGATCCTCCGCCATCCCCTCTCCCCCTCGGAGAGGGAAGAGGGTGAGGGGAGGATGCTCAGGCCTTCGCCGAGGCCGCGGTCTTCGCGCGGTTGGCCGCCTTGGCCAGGCGGGACACGCGGCGGGACACCGCGCGCTTCTTCAGCACGCCCTTGGAGCCCGCCTTCCGGAGGCTCTTCTCTGCCGCCTTCAGCGCGTCCACCACCTTGACGCCAGCGTTGCCCGCGATGGCGGTGCGCGCGGCCTTGATGGTGTCCTTCACGTCGGTGCGCACGACGACGTTGCGGGCCCGGCGCTTCAGGGCCTGGCGGTTGCGCTTCTCAGCAGAACGGGTGTTGGCCACGGACGACTCCAGATTCGGAAACGGCGTTCGAAACGGGGGGGCGTGCGTACACCGCCGCCCGGCGAGCGTCAAGGCGCGGTTGCCTCCCGACGTCCTCTCCGGGTCCGGAGCCCATCCGGGCCCGGTCGGCTAGGCAGCAGAGGGGCCCACCTTGCAGCGCACTCCTGCGGGATCCACGAACACGAGCGCCCCCGGCTCCTCCGTGTCCACCGT
>JAKEEX010000638.1 GCA_022616315.1 Myxococcaceae bacterium | reverse complement strand
GCCACCACCTTCGCCTACCCGTTCTCGGGCAACGACGATGCGGCCGAGAGAATCGTCGCCGAGTGCGGCCACGCCTCCGCGAGGGACACCCTCGGCATCAGCTCCTGTCCGAAGTGCCCCGCGGCCGAGTCCATCCCGCCGGCGAAGCTCGTCGGCGTCGAGTCGACTCCGCCCGTGCAAAGGACCCACACCCTCGCCGACCTCCAGGGCTGGGTCATGGCCGCCGAGGGCGCGGGCGGGGGATGGGTGCACATCGTCTTCCACAAGCTGACGGACGACTGCGCGAACGAGACCTACTGCAGCCCGCCCTCGCTCCTGCGCGACTTCGTCGCCTGGCTGGCGCCCCGGAAGACGCTCGGGACGGTGGTGAAGAGCCACCACGAGGTCATCCTGGGCGACGCTGCCACGCCCGTGGACCTGCCCAACCCCTCGCTGGAGACGGACGGCGACGGCGACGGCGCACCCGACTGCTGCAGGTGGACGGCGCGGAGTCCCCAGGCGCAGGTCGGATGACAGGTGGGCACGCGGGAACGTACGCCCACCGGCTCGAGCTCCCCCGGACATCGGACGGCCCTCGCGCGCTCTCCCTCTCCTCGAACGACGTCGCCTGCGCCCCCGCCGCCCTGCCCAACCACCGCTATCGCACCACCTTCTGGTACCGCTCGAACGTCCACCCGCGCGTGGAGCTCTCCTACAGGACGGCCGCCGGTGCGTGGAGGTCGTGGGCCCGCGGCCCCCGCCTGGCCCCGGTGAGCGCCTGGACGCAGGCGACGTGGGATGCGCCTCCGCTCCCCGCAGATGCGGTGGCCGTCCGCGTGGGGGTGGCGCTCGACCAGGCCGGCTCCGTGGAGGTGGACGATTTCGCGCTCCTGAACGCGGGTGTGCCGGTCGGCGACGCGCTGCTGGTCCTCTCGCCCAACGGGGGCGAGACGGTGTCCCCTGGCGACGAGCTGGCGGTCGAGTGGGCAACCGTCGGGCAGGTGCCGGAAGTGGACGTGGCCTACTCGGTGGATCAGGGCACCACCTGGGTCCCCATCGGCTCCGCGCTCGACAGCGCGCTGCCCCCCTCCTGGCGCGTCCCACCTCTGCCGGGCGTCTGGGCCCTGGTGCGTGTCGTCAGTGCCGCGAACGGGGCGGTGTTCGACGTGAGCGATGCTCCCTTCCTCATTGGCGAGGAGGAGCTTCCACTCGTCGAGTCTCCATCTGACGGGACGCCCCAGGGGACGGACAGGGACCTGCCGGAGGGCGAGGAGGAGACCTGGTCGCGTCCAGGTGGGTGCAGCCAGGCGTCGTCCCTCCCGCTGGTCTGGCTCGCAGCACTGACCGCGCTGACCCTCCACCACCGGCGCAGGCGGGGCAGGCCCAGCCCGGGGATTACTGC
>JAKEEX010000637.1 GCA_022616315.1 Myxococcaceae bacterium | reverse complement strand
CGGCGGTGCAGCTGCACTCGCCGCAGATGAACTCCAGCTGGGCCGTGTCGCTCTCCCGGGTGCCATGGAAGGCCCTCACCCGCACCGTGCCGGCGCCGATGTCCTGCGTGACCGCGGTGGTCACTCCCTGCGCATTGGTGGTCCCAGCCTGCGTGTAACGGGTGTCCACGTGCATCGCCTCGACCGTCGCGCCCGCGACCGGTGCGCCGAGCGCGTCCTCCACCTTGACGGTGGCCCAACCGTACGCCGCCTGACAGTCGAGCGGCTCTTCGGTCCCCGGGTCCGGGGCCACGGTGCCGCCGCAGGCGGCCAGGAGGAGGACGCTCGACAGGAGATGCCAGCGCATGGTGTCCGGCAAGGTGGTGCCGGACACCCTCAGCTTCAACTGAGACCGACGAGGCGCCGGAACATCGGGAGCTTCCCGGCGTACGGCGGGTACCTCACCTTCACGTCCATGGCGAACGGCTTCTTCAGCACACTCTTCGTGTGGCTGAAGCACTCGAAGCTCGCCTGGCCGTGGTAGCGCCCGAGGCCGCTCGTCCCCACACCGCCGAACGGCAGCTCGGGGTTGGCCAGGTGCATCATCGCATCGTTGACGACCGCACCTCCGCTGCTCGTCCCACGGAGCACCCGCTCCTGCACGCGCGCGTTCTTCGAGAAGACGTAGAGCGCCAGGGGCCGCGGGCGCTCACGGACGAAGCGGATGGCCTCCTCCACGTCTCCCACCGGGATGATGGGCAGCAGGGGGCCGAAGATCTCCTCCTGCATGAGCGGGCTCTGGAGCGGAACGTCCTCGAGCACGGTGGGCGCGATGTAGCGCGAGCCCGCGTCGCTCTCCCCGCCGTGGACGACGCGCCCGTGCGCCTTGAGGCCCTCGAGACGGCGGAAGTGCCGCTCGCTGACGATGCGCCCGTAGTCCGGGCTCTTCTCCGGATGGGCGCCGTAGAACTCACCCAGGGCCGCGCGGATGGAGTCCACCAAGCGGTCCTTCACGCGGCGGTCCACCAGCACGTAGTCCACCGCCACGCACGTCTGGCCCGCGTTGGTGAACCTCGCCCACGCGATGCGCCGTCCGGTGGTGGCGATGTCCGTGTTCGCGTCCACGTAGCAGGGGCTCTTGCCGCCGAGCTCGAGCGTCACGGGCGTGAGGTGACGCGCGGCGGCCTCGGCCACCTTGACGCCCACCTGCGGGCTGCCGGTGAAGAAGATGGTGTCCCACCGCTCCGCGAGCAGTGCCTGGCTCGTCTCGGGGCCGCCCTGGACCACCGCCACGTAGGAGGGGTCGAACACCGAGCTCAGCACCTCCTCGATGACCTTCGCGGAGGCCGGCGCGAGCTCGCTGGGCTTGATGACCGCGGTGCAGCCCGCGGCCAGCGCGCCGATGAGCGGGCCGAAGCTCAGCTGAACGGGGTAGTTCCAGGGCGCGATGATGAGCGCCACACCGAGTGGCTCGGGGTAGAGCCAGCTCGTGCCCGGCTGCAGCAGCAGGGGCGTCTTCACCTTGCGCGGCTGTGTCCAGCGCTTGAGGTGCTTCCGGACGTGCGCGAGCTCTCCGTAGAGGATGCCGAGCTCGGTCCCGAACGCTTCCAGCTCGCTCTTCCCGAGGTCCGCCTGCAGCGCGGTGAAGAAGCGCGCCTCGTTCGCCCGGAGGGCCTTCTCGAGCGCCTTCAGCTTCTCGAGCCGCCAGGCGAGCGGCCGGGTGGTCTCGGAGTCGAAGAAGTCACGCTGGCGCTGCAGCAGGGACGCGACGGACGGGAGCTCGGCGGGCTGGAGCATGAGGTGCTTCTAGCAATGCTGACCCGCGGTCGGCAATCTGACCTGAGCGTGAGTCCTGCGCCGGAAGGGACAGTACACGGCCCCCTCACCCTGGCCCTCTCCCAGAGGGAGAGGGAACTTCGTCAGCGGGCCCGGACGAGCACGGCGCCGAAGAAGCCGTCCGTGCCGTGACGGTGCGGAAGGACCTTGAGGTAGGGACCCTCCGTCACCCGGCGGCCGAGCTCGGTCCCGAGCACCTCCGCGGCCGGGCGCACCGTGAACTCCGGATGGCGCAGGAGGAAGTCCTCCACCACGCCCTCGTTCTCGTCGCGAAGCACGCTGCACGTGCCGTAGATGAGGCGTCCTCCGGGCTTCACCATCGTGGCGAAGCGCGCGATGAGCGCCTTCTGCCTGGACACGTGCATGGCCAGGTCCTTGTCCTCGAGGCGGTAGCGCGCGTCCGGCTTGCGGCGGAAGGTGCCCGTTCCGCTGCAGGGAGCGTCCACCAGCACACGGTCCGCCACGCCCTTCAGGTCCTGGAGGGCAGCCTCCGCCTCCGGGCCTTCGGGTGGGATGACGCGCGTGCGCACGTTGTGCACGCCGGCTCTCCGCGCGCGCTTGCGCAGCTCGTCCATGCGTCGCGCGTCCACATCCAGCGCGTAGAGGTCCCCGCGGTTCTTCATCTGCGCGGCCAGCTGCAGCGTCTTCCCGCCCGCGCCAGCGCAGGCGTCCACGACCTTCGTGGGCGGCGCGTCCACCAGCACGCCGAGCAGCTGGCTGCCTTCGTCCTGCAGCTCGAAGAAGCCGTCACGGAACGAAGGGAGCGCGAACGCGTTCAGCCGCGTATCGAGCGTCATGCCGAGCGGTGAGAGCGGCGTGGGCCTGGCCTCGACTCCTTCCGTGGCGAGCCGCGCCACGAGCTCCTCACGCGTCGTCCGCAGGGAGTTGGCGCGCGCCGTGAGGGGGGCGCGCTCGTTCATCGCCTCGGCCGCCTGGGCTGCTTCCGCTCCGAAGGTCTCGAGGAACCGCTGCGCCAGGGAGTCCGGAAGCGACGCAGCGATGGGGAAGCGCTCCGCGAACGGGAGTGCCTCGAGCGCAGCGGCGGCCTCCGGGAGGCGCTCGATGGCGGCCGCGTCCTCGGCGGGGAGCCCGCAGGTGGCTGCCACCTCCTCGGGGGTCTCGCCCATCAGGGTCCTCGCCGCAGCGAGCCTCAGGGCGTCCTGCCGACTGATGTCGAGCGCCTGGAAGCGAGGCCTGGCCTGCGCCAGCAGGTAGTCCACCGTCCGCTCCCTTCGCAGGAGTGCGTAGACGCGCTCGGCCACGGCGCGACGCTCCGCGGACCAGAGGTTACGCTTGCGGCGCAGCGTGAAGTCCAGCGCGCGGTCCGCGAGTCGGCCCTCGTGGCGGATGGAGCCGTAGGCCTCGAGACTGGCCTGGAGAACGAGGTCCTCGCGCAGCTCGCGTGCGGAGGTGGGACGCTGGGGCGCGGGGCGGGAACCGGGGCGTGACGGACGGGGGCCAGGTGCGGGCTTCCTCCTGGCTTTCTGCGGGACCTTTGGCTTGCGCTTCATGCGGGTGCGGCGCGCTGTAGCACAGCCCCCTCACCCTGTCCCTCTCCCAGCGGAAGAGGGGACGCTACTTCACGTCGTAGAAGAGCAGCTCCTCGAGCCTCTCGCCGTCCTCTTTCACCTTCCCGACTCCCGGCGCCAGCCAGTACGTCCGGCCCTTGCCCAGCTTGTCGTTGTCCGTGCGCTCCCGGTGAATCTTCACCGTCTGGAACGTGCCGGCGGGGACCGTGACGGTCTCGTTGAGCGAGAGCACGCGCCAGGTGTACTGGCGGGGCTTCGTCGTCACCGAACCATCCGCCATCAGCTGCACGGTCTCGTTGATCTGCGCGACGTGCACCCATGCAAGGTCGGGCGGCACGTCGGCGATGGACTTCACGGTCGCGGGGTCCCAGGTCGTCACGCGCACCAGGAAGCCGCTCCGCCTGTCCTCCTCGCGCACGCGCAGCGCGATTCCGTCCTTCACCACCTGCCAGCTCTTCTCGACGTAGTTGAGGAAGGGCTGCTCGCTGGTGACGACGGTCGCGACACCGGCGCTCTGCGGCACCGCCGCCTCTCCCAGCACGCGGACCGTCTTCTCGAAGGGCTGGCCAACGTCGGGGTCATGGATCCGGTACATCCACGTGCTCCCGGCGGTCAGCGGCCAGAGGGTCCCCTCCGGAAGCGGGGGAAGCGCCATGTTTCTGCCATCGTCGCTGCCCGCCGGGTCCGGGCCACTGTCGTCGCCGCCCGGCCCACCGTCATCCGTCGGGAGGCCCGCGCCACCTCCGCACGCCACGGCGCCGAGCAACATCACCACCCACACCCACCCGCGCTTCATCCCCGCTCCTCCCTCGCTCCCTTTGGCGTCAGGGCCGTCCAGCGCACATCCTTCAAGGGCACGCCGCGAACCGCCTTGAGTGATTCGCCGAGCCCTCCGGGCAGGCTCTCCTCCACCTCGAGCTCCAGGCGCCGACCGCTGAAGTCGAGCGCGCACCGGTGCACGAGGACGTTGCGCTCGCCGAACGCCACGCGCAGCGCCTCCTCGGCAGCGGCGACATCGTCCGCCGCCACCGAGACGGCCAGCCGCCGAGGCTCGGCGGGCTCGGGCGCCCGAAAGAAGTCGAGCACGACGAGGAGCGCCGCGACACACCCCGTGCCCGCAGCGGCGAGCCCGAGGCTTCCGTGACCGCACGCCATGCCCAGGCCGATGACGAGGAAGAGGATGGCGGCGTCGCGCGGATCCTTGAGCCCGGAGCGGAAGCGCACGAAGCCGCCCAGGCCCACCAGTCCGAACGCCTTGGCCACGCTGTCGCCGATGACCACGGTGATGACCGAGGCCGCCGCGCACAGGAGGATCTGCGCCTGGACCATCTCCGAGCGGGGAAGGGGCTGGCGCATCAGCAGGCGCCACGGACGCAGGGAGAGCGCGGTACCGAGCACCACCGCGGCAAGGAGCCGTGGCAGCAGCTGGACCATCTGCTCGGTGGTGCTCGCCGTCTGTGCCACTGGCCCGAGGTCTCCGAAGAGTTGCGGCGGCATGGCGTCACTCCGCGAGGGCGAGCGCTCGCTCGTCCACCGCTGTTGGACCCGCGCCCTCGCCCGGGTGCGTGCGGACGGAGCGGACGAAGGCGTACGCACTTCTGAGCAGGGCGAGCTTCTCCGGGAACGCGGCCAGGGCGCGCAGCACGAGCGTCTCTGCGCGCGGCGTGAGCGGAAGGCCCTTCAGGCTGTTGACCACCGTGGACGGGTAGCGCTCCACGTACCGCTCCCGGAGGCTCCAGGCAGCGGGCGTGTCCAGCGCATCGACCGCGTCCAGCGCCTCCTTGGTGTGGGGCGCACCGGACTCACGCATGGCGTCCGCTCGCGCACAGCCCAGTCCCGTGAGCGAGCGGAGCACGAGCTTGGGTGCGGCGGCGAAGAGGGCTTCGCGGATGCGCCACGCAGCGGGCGTGTCGAGCCCCTCGGTGCTGCGCAGCACCGCGAGCCGATCCTGGGCGAACATGCGCTCGCGGAGGGTGTCCGCATGCGGAGAGCCCACGGCGCCGAGGCTGCGGGCCACGTCCGCTGCGAGGCCCATCTCCACGCCACGCTCGCGCAGCGCCCACGCACGCGCCGTGTCCAGCCCCGCGAGTCCCGGGAGCACGGCGGCAAGCCGGCCTTCCCCGAGCGCACGCTCCCGCAGGCCCCAGGAAGCGGGGCCGTCGTTGCGCTTCAGCCCCGCGAGCACCTGGACCGGGGCGCACGCATACAGCCGCTCGCGCAGCGCCATGGACGCGTCGGACGGAGTGGCCCCGAGAGAGGCGGCCACCTCGGCCGGGCACACGGTGGCCAGGAGCTCACGCATCTGGTGACTCTCGGGGTCGTCCAGGCCGGCCAGGGAGAGCGCCACCAGGCCCGGGAGGGTCTGGAGCGCGGCCACCCTTCGCTGGTGCGCGCGCGGACCGGGTGCACCCGTCATGAGCCAGAGCGCAAGCGCAGGCTCGCGCACCTCGAGCCGGTCCAGCGTCTCGAAGAAGCGGGGCTCCACGTCGGACAGGCGCTGGACGGGGGAGGACTCCGACGTGGGCACGATTCGCTCCACCGGCCGCTCCCGCCCCTCGAGGCGCGCCACCACCACGTCCACGATGCGCTGCTCGAGCACGGGCAGGGGCTGGGCGTCGTTCTCGACGACGAGCCAGCGGTCCGGGTCCGCTTTCGCCTGGGCGAGGAAGCCCTCGCGCATCCGCAGCGCCAGGCCCGCCCCGGCAAGGCCCTTGCGGCTGTCTCCGTCCGAGGGACGCAGGCCGCTCGCCTTGGCCAGGCGCTTGCGCAGACGCGCGAGGTCCGGGTCCACGTCGATGAAGATGATGAGGTCCGGCCACACCCCGCCCGAGGCGACCTCCACCGGAGGCGCCAGCGCGTCAGGGGCCAGCCCCCTCCCTGCGCCGCTGAGCGCCAGCTGGCTCGGGAGGTAGCGGTCCGTGATGCACACCTCTCCGCGAGCGAGTGCCGGCGCAATGAGCTCCGTCCGCTGCTGCGCGTCGCGCGCCAGGTTGAGGAAGAACTCGGCCTCGGGGCAGAGCTCCAGGAGGCTCGAATCGCGCGTCAGCTCCCGGATGCGCCGCGCCACCGCGGACTGCAGCTCCCCGCCCTCGCGCGCGTGCGTCACCCGGTGGCCGAGCGCCTTGAGCCGCTCCGCCAGCCGGTTGGAGAGAGTCGTCTTGCCACTCCCGTCGATGCCCTCGAAGTCGATGAACACGGCCGTCTCTAGCCTCCCTGGCCCACCACTCCCAGCTGGAGCCCGTGCAAGCGACCCATTCCCTCGGCGAACTTGCTGTAGCGGGAGGCGCGTCGCGCCTCGAGCGCTGCGATCCAGCCGGGGAGCGCCTCTCCCAGGTGCTTCACCTCCACCACGACGTACGCCTCCACGGACGCGGGCGCCGGGAGCCGCCTCAGCGTCAGTGGCTGGGCGGAGAGCGCCTCCATGGGCGTCACACGGTGGAAGGCAATCTGGTCATCCACCGTCACGCGCCATGCCTCGCACTGCTGGAAGACGCGCCGCCGGTACGTCACGGCCAGATACGGCTGCAGGGAGCCCCCCGCGATGAGCGGCAACAGCCGGACTCCCCGGTTCAGCACCTGCCCGAGCTCCGAGCGCGGCACCCACACGCGTCGCTTGTGTGTGAGCCCGTTTCGCTCGTGCTTCACCTCGAGCACCACGCGACGCTGCTCGGGGGCTTGCAGGTCCGGGAAGTACTCCTTGGTGCGCACCTTGAGGCAGTCGTGCGGGGTGCGCGCGGCCCTCGCCGCGAGTGCGAGGTCCGGACGGTCGAAGTACACCGACGTGATGTGCGCGGGCGGCTGGAACGCGGACGGCGGAGACTCCCGGAGCAGGCGCATGCACAGGAGCTGCGCCACCTCCGCGGGCACGAGCAGCTTGAACTCGCGGCGAAGCCTGGTGACGGGTCCCTCGGTGTGGGCAAGCATGGCTCCTCTCCCCGTCCGCTCACTTGAAGCGCGCGGCCAGCTGCAGGCCCACCGACGTGCCAGGGCGCTCGTCGTCCGGACGGAACGAGCGCTCGACCTGGAGCAGCACCTTGACGCGGTCCCCGTAGAGCGTGTTGACGCCCCCCAGGAGGGACCAGCCCTGGCCGCCGGCCACCTCTCCCGTCCCGCTCACCTGCAGCGCCTCTGCGCCCACCACGGGCTGCAGCGTCCACTGGGCCAGCCGCGGCAGGCGGACGTCCACCCACGCGAGCGCGGACTGCGACAGGAATCGGCCCACGGCGAGACGGCCCGTGAGGAGCTCCGCCATGAGGTTGATGCGCCGGAAGCTCG
>JAKEEX010000636.1 GCA_022616315.1 Myxococcaceae bacterium | reverse complement strand
GGTGAGACGGACATCCACGAGCGGCACCGCCACCGCTACGAGGTGAACAACACCTACCGCGCGCGGCTGGAGGATGCCGGGCTCGTGGTGAGCGGCCACAACCCCGAACTCAACCTCGTGGAGATGGTGGAGCTGCCCAACCACCCGTACTTCGTCGGCTGCCAGTTCCACCCGGAGTTCAAGAGCAAGCCCTTCGCGCCGCACCCGCTCTTCTCGGGCTTCATCCGCGCGGCGCTGGAGCAGCGGGACTCCCGGGAGAAGCAGGGCGCGCCGGCCCAGGGCCCCCTGGCCGTGACGTCCACCAAGGCGCAGGCGCAGGCGTGATGGAGGCTCCGGTGCACATCGAGCTCGCCGGGAAGAAGGTGGGCCCCGGCCAGCCGCTCTTCGTCATCGCTGGGCCGGACGTCATCGAGTCGGCCGAGCACGCGCTCCGGCACGCGGCGCTGCTCGCGGACCTCTGCGCGAAGGCGGGCGTCCCGTTCGTCTACAAGAGCAGCTTCGACAAGGCCAACCGCACCAGCGGCAGGTCCTTCCGGGGACCGGGCCTCGTCGAGGGCTTGAAGGTCCTGGCGCGGGTGAAGCGCGAGCTGGGCGTGCCGGTGCTGACGGACGTGCACGAGGTGGCGCAGGTGGCGCAGGTGGCGGAGGTGGTGGACATCCTCCAGGTGCCGGCCTTCCTCTGCCGCCAGACGGACCTCGTGGAGGCGGTGGCCAGGAGCGGCCGCGGCGTCAACCTCAAGAAGGGACAGTTCGTCTCCCCGCGCGACATCGTCCACTCGGCGCGCAAGGCCTTCGCCGCGGGCAACCCCAACGTGCTGGTGGCGGAGCGGGGCTCGAGCTTCGGCTACAACAACCTGGTGGTGGACATGCGCGGCTTCGCGCTGATGCGCGAGGCGGGGCTCGTCACGTGCTTCGACGCCACCCACTCGGTGCAGCTCCCGGGTGGAGGCGAGGGCGTCACCGCGGGCGAGCGCAGGTTCGTCTCGCTCCTCGCGCGCTCGGCCGCCGCGGCGGGCACGGACGCGCTCTTCGCCGAGGTCCACGAGGACCCGGACCACGCCCCGTGTGACGGTCCGTGCATGCTCACGCCGGCAATGTTCGAGGCCACGCTGAAGGACGTGCTGTCCATCCGGCGCGCGCTGGGGCACCAGGCTTGAGCACCTCCGGACCTGAGGCGCTGATGAAGCGGGCGGCCGGGGTGCGGCTGCTCGTCTTCGACGTGGACGGCGTCCTCACCGACGGCGGCCTCTACTACGGGCCGGAGGGAGAGGCGCTCAAGCGCTTCCACGTGAGGGACGGCCACGGAATCGTCATGGCGCGGCTGGTGGGCCTCCCCGCGGCCATCCTCACCGCGCGCTCCTCGCGCATCGTGGAGGTGCGCGGGAAGGAGCTGGGGATGGTGGCGGTGCTGCAGGGCAAGCGGGACAAGGCCGCGGGCCTCGCCGAGCTGCTCGCGCAAGCGAACGTCCCGCCCGAGGCGTGCGCCTACATGGGAGACGACACGAACGACCTCGCGCCCCTGATGCGCGTGGGCCTCCCGGCCTGTCCGGCGGACGCGGTGGCCGAGGTGCGCGAGGCGTGCCTCTTCGTCGCGCAGAGCCCGGGTGGACACGGTGCCGCGCGCGAGCTGGTGGAGCTGTGTCTGCGCGCCAGCGGGAGATGGGAGCAGGCGCTGGGGCTGATGCACCCACCACCCCCACCGTCCGTCACGCCCTCCTGAGCGTCCCCATGTCCGTCGCCGCGACAGGAGCCGGTCCCCTGCCCCGGGCCACCCGCGAGGTGGTGGCCGTCTTCCTGGGTCTCACCTTCTTCGGCAGCTGGCCCATGTGGCTCGCCCTGGCCTTCCTGAAGGCTCCGGGGGAGGCGGTGGACCTCGCGATCGCGGCCGGAAGCTTCGCGCCCGCGGTGGCCGCGTGGATCGTGGCCCGCCTGGTGGCACCCACGCCGCACCTCAAGGAGGAGACCGGGCTGACGGTGAAGGTGCCGGACGTGCGCTGGAGGCGCTTCTGGGCGCTGGCGTGGCTGGGGATGCCGGTGCTCGTGCTCGGCGCGGTGGGGCTCTCGGCGCTCGCGGGGACGTTCCCCCTGGACCTGGGTGGGCTCTCGGGGGCGCGCGCTGCACTCGCGGTGTACGCGAAGGAGTCCCCGGCGCAGGCGGCGACGTTCAGCACGCCCGCCAGCTTCCTGGCCTGGCAGGTGGGGCGCAGCGTGCTGCTGGGGCCCGTGTTCTTCGCGCCGGTGGCCTTCGGGCAGGAGTGGGGCTGGCGTGGGTGGCTCCTGCCGCGGCTGCTCCCGCTTGGCCGGATGCGCGCACTCGCGCTCTCTGGCGCGCTCTGGGGCCTGTGGCTCGCGCCGCTCGCGTTCCAGGGGCGCGCGTATCCGGGCCATCCGTTGCTGGGCGCGGCGCTGCTCGTCGTCACCGGCACGCTGCTCGGGATGCTCTTCGGGTGGCTGCGCCTCGCTTCCCGCAGCGTGTGGCCGGCGGTGGTAGCCCACGGTGCAG
>JAKEEX010000080.1 GCA_022616315.1 Myxococcaceae bacterium | reverse complement strand
CGGAGCGTGGGCCTGGGGCTCTACATCGTCAGGCACCTGGTGGAGGCCCACGGAGGCAAAGTCGACGTGCGCTCCGCCGCGGAGGAGGGCACCACCTTCACGGTGCGGCTGCCACGCAGCGGCTGAGCCGTGGAGTCCGGCTCCCGAGCCCACGACAGGAGCTGCAACCGGACGAGCGTTCCGCCTCAGGCCGCGGCGCGCACGTCGCGGTAGCGCACCATCCGCTGCTGCGCCGAGTCCCACAGGTTCTGGCGCAGGCACGCGAGGACGTCGCGCGGGTGGAGGGTCGTGGTGCGCGGCTGCTGCAGCTCCGGGAGGGCCGCCATCGCCTCCGGCAAACGGTAGAAGGGAATGCGCGGGTTGAGGTGGTGGATGTGGTGGTAGCCGATGTTGCCGGTGAACCACGCCATCACGGGGCTACATACCAGGTAGCTCGAGGCCTCCAGGGCAGCGTCCGCGTGGGCCCACTCGCCCTCCGGGCGGAAGGCCACGTCCGGGAAGTTGTGCTGGGCGAAGAAGAGGTAGGTGCCGAGCGCGTAGGCCACGAGGAGCGGGACGAGCATCGCGGAGAGGTACACCGCGGTGCCGAAGACGCTCCACACCGTGAAGGACACGCCCAGGTGGACGAGCAGCGCCAGCCCCGAGCTCCAGTACCGCCGCGGGTCACGCACGAAGGGGACGATGCACATGCCCACCAGGAAGGCCGTGAAGTAGCCGAGGAGCATCGTCAGCGGGTGACGCTCGATGACGTAGGCGAGGCGCTCGCGGCGCGATGCCGCCCGCCACGTGTCGGTGCTCCAGGTGACGTACGTGCCCGCGGCGGTGGCGGCCAGGTTCGCGGTGTTGGCGTGGTGGTAGTTGTGGGTGTCGTTCCACTGCCGCGGCGGGGTGAGGACCAGCACGCCATGGAGCCAGAAGAGCGCCCGGGCCACCGGGGAGCTGCGCAGCAGCGAGCCGTGCATGTGGTCGTGGAAGAGGATGAAGGCGCGCACGAGCACGAGCGCCTCCAGCAGCCCTCCGACGACGCGCAGCGGCCACCACGGCGCCGCGGCGGCGAGCGCCACGGCAGCCGCCAGCGCTCCAAAGGTGGAGGCCACGTGCCACCAGCTCCGTGCCACATCCTGCGTGGCAAAGGGGCGCGTCCGGGCGATGAGGTCTCTGTCGGTGTGGTCCAATGAGGGGCGGTCCAGGAGTGAGAGCCCACGGCGGCCTGCCGCAGGGCGAGCTCCGCCTTCTGCTACGGCCATGTCATGGCACGGTCAGGGACGGGGTCATCGGACCTGCAGGCCCGTGACGCAGGACGGCAACGCCTGTCGTCACGGCTCCGCAACGCGGTAGGAGGGTCGCCTGCTCGGACGCCGAGCGAGGCGCGTGGGCATCACCGCGCCGGCACTGAACAGCCCATGCGGGTGCACCCTTCCCCGGGTCGCCCTGCCCCGCGGCCGGGGGTCGCCGTGCTCCGCCCTCGAGCGGCGTCATCTGCCCCTCCGCGTCCGGATCACGACACGCTCGCGCGACATCACCTGTACGTCGGGTGGCATTCCCGTCACCCTCCCTTCATCACTCCCCGAGGAGGCTCCATGGCCGAGATCGCCTATCGCTCGAAGGTTCGGGTCGAGCGCATCCAGGGACCGCTGCGCTACGCCTGGCTCCCGGAGGAACCGCAGCCGGTGAAGTTCAGCACCCACGGCCCGGTCGCTCAGCACTACGGCGCGAAGCCGGGCCAGTTCGAGCCGCACGCGACCACCCTCGATTACCTGGTCGCCGCCGCAGCCGGTTGACTCTGCGGTACCTTCGGAGGCGCGCTGGAGGCGCGCCAGATCCCCGCATCCGCCGGGAAGCTGGTCGCGGAGGCAGAAGGAGAAGTCGAGCTGGAAGGATCGACGCTGGTGGTCAAGCGCATCCATGTGCGCATGTTGCTGGAGTGCGCTCCGGAGCAGCGCGAGACGGCGCAGCGGGTGCACGGCTTCTACGCGCAGTCGTGTCCGGTCTATCGGTCGATCCATCCGCAGATCGCGGTGACGACGGAGGTGGTGTTCCGCTGAAGCTGGCGCTGAAGCGGGCGCCGCTTCTGAGTTTCGAGCGCCTGCATCAAGACTGCGTTCGCTCCTGCAATCGGAACTCGCGACGCACGACGCTCTCGAACACGCTGGGCGGAAGCAGGCGCCGCGCCCAGGCCGCGAAGGTGGCTTTGCGGCCCACGCGGTGCCGGAATGGCGGGTGTAGGCGCGTCGAGGCGCGCACGATCGCATCAGCGACCCGCTCCGGGCTCTCCCCGCTCTCGATCTGGGCTCGGATGATCGCTTCGACGCGTCGCCTGTGGGAGTCGTAGAGCGGAAGGAGATGGCCCGGCCGCACCATCTGGATGCCCGTCCGGTGCGCGGCAGGCTCGATGAGCGCCACCTGGATGCCGAAGGGCTCGACCTCGAGGCGGAGGGCTTCGGTGTAGCCCGCGAGCGCGTGTTTGCTCGCCGCGTAGACGCCATGAAAGGGGACGCCGACGAAGCCGGACAGGGAGCCGACGTTGACGATGCTGCCGCTGCGCTGCGTGCGCATCGTCGGGAGGACCGCCGAGACCACTCGCATGGCGCCGAAGACGTTGGTCTCGAAGAGAGACCGTGCCTCCTCTGCGCTCGTCTCTTCGCACGCGCCGACCATCGCCCGTCCGGCGTTGTTCACCAGCGCGTCCAGGCGCCCTGCGCGCCGCAGGAGCTCGGCGATGCACTGGCGGACGGAGTCGTCGCGATCGACGTCGAGCGCGAGCATCTCCAGTCCTGGTGAGCCGCCTCCACCGCTTCGGCTGGTGCCGAAGACACGGAAGCCGCGGGCCGCAAACTTCGCAGCGGTGACTGCGCCAAACCCTGACGATGCACCCGTGATGAGGGCGACTCTCGTCTCGGTACCATCTCGCTTCATGTGTATCGGCTCCTTCCCGAGCGCGTGGGTGTTGCGGCAGGAAGGTGCCTGAACCGTTCGATCGGAACGACTCAGTTTCGGTGCGACCTCCGGAGTCCGCGGCTCCGCGGGCGAGGCAGTCCTCGTGGCTCCCGCACGGGTCATGACTTGGTTTTCGCTTCCCGGGATGGTGCGACGGCGGCAGCTGCGGCGTCCCGATGCGTCGCGGCTCACGCGTGGTACGTTCCGGCGGATGCCGCCCAGGGATCGGACGAAGCTTCGTGTGGCTCCGCGCCAGGAGAGAGCACGCGCGAGCGTCGACGCCATCTTGACCGCTGCGGAGCAGGTGCTGCGCGAGGAGGGCTTCGCCCGCGCGACGACGAATCGCATCGCTGACCGGGCCGGGGTCAACGTCGCGCTCGTCTATCGGTACTTCGCTGGGAAGGAGGCCATCGTCGGCGCGCTCGTCGAGAGGGCTGCCGAGACGACGTACGACGCGGTCCGGAGCGCGCTCACCGA
This sequence comes from Myxococcaceae bacterium, assembly GCA_022616315.1. GTDB lineage: Bacteria > Myxococcota > Myxococcia > Myxococcales > Myxococcaceae > JAKEEX01. The sequence continues at coordinate 23,026 of JAKEEX010000080.1, read as the reverse complement.
GAACGCGTCGGCGCCCCTGTCGACGGCGCTTCGTGCCATGGTGGATGCATTGGTCAATACGCGGGGGCTCCATCCGGCGGTGCACCGCGAGCTCGTCGAGCACGTGGACATCACCAGGCGACGCCAGGTCGTGCATGACCTGCGTGTCAGAGCTGGGGCCCTGTTCTCGGCGTTTCTTGCGGAGCGTTCGGCGGACCTACGACCCATCGCCGATCGCGAGGCAGTTCACTTCGTGCTCGAGCATGCCCTCGAGGCCGCGGCGCACGCTGCTGCGTTCTACCGCCCCGATGGTCTCACTTCCGAGCGGGTTGTCGATGCCCTCGTCGAGCTCGTCATGCGAGTCCTGGCTCCCGTCCGGGATCCTGTGATGACCCGTGCTTCCATCGAAAAGGGCGTGGAGAGGGAAAGGGTGAGGGGGCTGTGAAACTCGCGCTCCGCCCTCAGCGGCCCGCGAGCGAAGACCGCAGCTCGTTCTTCACGACGTCACCGCCCTTCATCACGAAGCGCACCCGCTCGAGCACGGAGACATCCGCCAGCGGGTCCCCTTCCACCGCAATCAGGTCCGCATACTTGCCGGGAGCAATCGAGCCGATGCGGTCGGACCATCCGAGGAGCTCCGCGCCACCGACCGTCGCGGCCCGGATGGCCTGCAGCGGCGTCATTCCGGTGCGCGACATCCAGGTGAGCTCCCGCGCGTTCTCCCCGTGCGGAATCACCGACGAGTCCGAGCCCATCGCGATGCGCACGCCCGCCGCCACGGCCTTGCGGAACCCCTCGTAGCTCGCGCGCCGGAACAGGTCGTAGCGCTCCTTGCGGCCGGGGTTGGTCGCGAGCTCCTGGGCCGCATCCTTGGGGTCGTGGATGGCCACGGTGGGCACGAGCCAGGCGTTGCGGGCCTTGAGCAGCTTGATGCCTTCGTCGTCCAGGAAGGTGCCGTGCTCGATGGAGTCCACGCCCGCGCGCAGCGCGACCTTGATGCCGTCCGCACCGTGGGCGTGCGCCGCGACCTTCTTGCCGTAGCGGTGTGCCTCCTCGACGATGGCCTGCATCTCCTCGAGCGAGTACTCGGTCTCGTTCACCAGGTTGTCGCCCTCACCGGCACCCTCCGTGGCCATGATCTTGATGATGTCCGCGCCGTGCTTGAGCTGGAAGCGCACCATCCTGCGCACGCCGTCCACACCGTCCGCGATGCCGGAGTTGCCGCCCACGGCGATGGTGGGGGACAGGTCCTCCACGTCCTCGTTGTGCCCGCCAGTGGAGCCGATGGCGAGCGTGGCGCACTGCATGCGCGGGCCGACCACCTCTCCGCGGTTGATGGCGTCTCTGAGTGCGACGTCGATGAAGTCCTTGGACCACAGGTCGCGCACGCTCGTGAAGCCGGCCTCCAGCGTCTTGCGCGCGTGGACGTGGGCGGTGACCGCGTCGTGCATCGGTCCGCCCTTGAGGAGGAACCGGTACGTGGTCGTGATGTGGGTGTGCGCATCCACGAGGCCCGGGAGCAGCGTGGCCCCGCCGAGGTCGATGACGCGGGTGCCCGCCGGCACAGCGAGCCCTGCTCCGACGGCCTTGATGCGGTCCCCTTCGATGAGGACCACGGGGTCGCGCACGGTCTTGCCGCCCACGACATCCACCATGGCGGCGGCGCGGACTGCCACGAGCTTCGAGGGTGCGTCGGCGCTCCGGGCCGGAGCGGCGGAGACGAGGACACACATCGACAGCACGGCGCAGACCGACTGCACGCGCAAACCTGCTTGCATGCTTGCTCTCCCGGGGGAATGCCGAAGCGGGATGATAGCCGCGATGGCGTCCCGGGTGGGGAGGGGTCCGGCTCGACGGGCGTGAGCCCTCAGAAGGCGGCGCCCACGCTTGCACCGAGGAAGGTGTCGTCCTGCCCGCCGCGACGGAAGCGTGCGACCTCCAGCCGCCAGCTCAGCCGCGGACTCGCGTCACCGAACATCCTCGCCACTCCCCGCAGCCCCGCGCCGTACTGAAGTGTGGGCACGAAGTTGCCGACGGCCGTCTCCGCACCGTCCACGCTCACCGCGCTCCGCACGTGGGCAACACCACCGCCCACCTGGGCATAGACGCCGTACTCCCCTGCCCTGTCGATGAGGAAGACGAACGCGGGCGCGATGGTGAGGTGCTGCACCCGGGTGTCACCTGCAACGAGCTCGGTGCCCTCTCGCCACCCGGCCAGTGCCCACCGCACATCGAGCAGCAGGGTGTGGTGGAGGAGCCCGGCGGGCAGCACGGGGCCGGCGTCCCATCCAACGCGCGCGCCCATCGCCGCCACCGTCTGGATGGGCACATGAGCACCCCGCAGGAGCAGGGCACCACCGACCGCCTCGACGGACAGGCGCGGTGAGTGCACGGTGGGCGCTTCGGAACCCGGAGTGTCAGCTTCCTCCGCCAGCGCGGGCGCGGTGACGAACAACGCTCCGAGGACACACTGCACGAGGCGACGGGACACGAAGCTCCTCCTTAGCCGTCGAGCGCGGGACAGAGGGTGGGCGCGCCGACGTCCGGGGCGCAGACACCCGCGAGCGCGTCCACGTTCAGCTGCAGCTGGTCCACCAGCGCATGGCAGGCATCGGCCCGCAGCGCTGCGTCCTCCACGTGCACGAGGAGGGCGCGAACAGCATCCGTGAGCGTGAACCCTGCTTGCGCGTCGAGCGACGCTTCCACCAGCTGGACGAGGCCGGGTGTCTCCGGACTCTCGTCCGAGTACGCCGCCACCACCGCGCGACCGAGGGCCTGTTGCCGGGCCGCATCTCCTGCCGCGGCCCGGTGGAGCGCGCTCGCGAGCACTGTGCCCACCTGGTAGTCACCGGAGCTGGGGCCGAACTGCGTGTAGGCGCTGTTCAGCAGCCCGGTCCGCAGCTCCGCGGTGAGACAGTGGGACTGGGCCATGTCACGCACCCGCGCCGACTCGCCAAGGGAAGCCTCGAGGAAGCGTGAGTTGCAGCCGCCGGGCGAAAGGCACGTGGCGCCGAAGGCGTGGAAGTCCGCGAGCCCCTCGTCGAGCGACTTGAGCACGTTGAGGCCCGGCGTCACCGTCCCCGCGCTCCACTCCGTGAAGGCCTCGGGCAACCTGCGTCCCCCGTAGACGCGCCGGTTGAAGACGAGGTGCGAGTACTCGTGCGCGAGCAGGCCCGTGTTGATGGCCATGGGTGCGCTCTGGAGCCGGTCGAAGGGCAGGAGGAGGAAGCCCTGCACCAACGTGTAGAAGATGGCGTTGTCGCGCACCGGCCCCTCCACACTTCCCGGCAGCAGGAACTCGGGAAAGTAGTAGACGGTGGCCGTCCCCAGCTCCCCGGGCGGCACCTGCGCGACGGTGTGGAAGTACTCGGAGGCTCGCTCGAGCCCGAAGGCCGCCGTCACCAGGTTCCAGGTGTGGAAGTCCGCCGGCCAGAGGACACCGTCTTCAGCGACGATGTAGTTGGCGGTGACGGGCTGTCCCTTCCCCTTGAGCACGGCACGGGCCATGTCCTCTTCGGTGATGGCCTGCTGCAGCTCCGGGTCGTTCCCATCCACCACGAGACGTGCGCCGCCCAAGAAGCGGAACACGCTTCCCTCGAGCGCGGTGGCGTCCCTGACGGTCCGCAGCTCCACCGTCGTCGGCGTGTACGCGCCATCCGCAGAGAGCACGAGCGCCTGGACCCTCACGGGGCCCTGTGGCACCTCGGCACAGGCGAGCAGGAGCACCAGGGACGCAACCGTCATCGCCCTCGTCGACATGGCCGTGCAGTAACACGACGCCGCACGGGCGCGCCGGCGGTGCATCCGCGCGGCTCCGTCGTACGGGAGGACCGGACGACACTTCCCGACAGTCGGGTCCGCCAGTCAACGTGGCGGGACTCGGATGCGTGAGTCGATTCACTCGGCTCGGGCACGACCTCGACTGCCACGTCGTTCCAGCGCTCGTCGTGGGGAGAGTCGAGGGGTGGCGTGCCAATCCGGTAGGATGCGGCGCATCATGGCTCATCGAGAGAGGGAGCTGCGGGACACGCTGGAGCGGCTGCAGGTGGAGCTGAGCGAGGCGAACCAAGCGCTCACCGAGAGCCGGGCAGAAGTGGCCCGGCTGCAGCAGCAGTCTGCGCTCGCGCGTGAGGAGCGCGCCCAGTCAGAGGCCGCGCTCGCAGCGGCCAACGCCCGGGCCCGCGACGCGGATGCGGCCTTCCAGCATGCCATCGCACGTCTGGAGCAGAACCGGCGGGGGCGAAAGAGCCTCTCCAGCGCCTCGAGGTCCGGGGAGACGCAGCAGCCCACCGGGCCACGGTGGAACCACGGCATTCCGCCGGACCGTCTCGAGCTCGGCATTCGCCTTGGCTGCGGCGTCGCAGCGGGTGCCATCGCTGGCTTCTACCTGGCATCCAGGCTCCGTCTCGTGTCCGGGCTGGCGACGGCAGGCGTGGTCGTCACCATGGCGCTCGTCGTGGGGGGCCTCTCCAGGTGGTTCGGCGACGGATTCTGGAGCGGGTGGCTGAGCTCGATGGGGAGGGGGCGCTGGCGCACCTGAGCCGAGGGAACACGGTGGTCGTGGCCAGCGTGTCGCTCCACATCCTCGAGACGACGGCCACGGATTCGCTCGCGTGCCTTGAAGCATGGCTGGGCCGCCGCTACGGTTGCCGCATGGTCACCCTTCGGCTGGCGACCGCTGACGACGCGCGGGCGATCGCCGACATCTACGCCCCGAGCGTGACCGACGCGTCGACCTCGTTCGAGCTCACACCACCAACCGAGAGCGAGATCGAGCGGCGGATGACGTTGACGGCGTCTCACGCACCGTGGCTGGTCTGCGCCACCACCAGCGAGGTCCTCGGCTTCGCCTACGCCTCCAGGCACCGTGACCGGGCCGCCTACCAGTGGTCAGTGGACGCCAGCGTCTACGTGAGCGCCGGGCACCAGCGCCGCAGGGTCGGCCGTGCGCTCTATGCATCGCTGTTCGCGCTGCTACGCCTGCAGGGCTTCTACACCGTGCATGCCGGCATCGCGCTGCCGAACCCGGGCAGCGTCGGACTTCACGAGGCGGTCGGGTTTCGCCTCATCGGGGTGTACCCGGCGGTCGGCTACAAGCGGGGAGCGTGGCGCGACGTCGGTTGGTGGCAGCTCCCGTTGCGCGAGCGCGTCGGCGATCCGGCCCCGCCGCTGTCCGTGGCCGATGCGCGCGCGCTGCCCGGCTGGGAGGAAGCGCTCGTCTGCGGTCTCCACCTGCTCCGCCCGTAGCGGATGCTCACCAGACGCCTGGCACCAGGCGGTAGCGCACCTTGTCGCGGTAGGCCTCGTAGCCTTCGAGCTCGCGCGCGAGCAGCTTCTCCTCGACGCCGATCCGCAGCACGACCAGCAGCACCAGGCCGAGGCCGACGAGCACGCCCCAGGCGGATCCGAGCAGCAGCGGACCGCCGACGAACATCAGGCTGGCTCCGAGATACATGGGATGTCGCACGAAGGCGTAGACGCCCGTGGACACCACCCGCTGCTTGCGCTCGGTCTGGATGCGCACCAGCGGTGACAGGAACGGGTTGTCGGTGAACGAGCGGAAGAGGAGGAAGGCGGCCGCGAGGAGCAGGACACCGCCGAAGGCCTCGAGCCACAGCGGCAGGCGTGCTGTCCAGCCGAAGCGCCGCGCGTCGAGCGGCGGCAGGACAATCCAGACGAGGAAGCCGACGAGCATCCCGTAGACGAGGAGCGTATCGGCCCGCGGCTCGCCGCCCGTGCCCGGCTTGCGGTACCGCTCCGCCAGCAGCGCCGGGTCCTTGCGGTAGAGCCAGGTGATGCAGGTGGCGCTCAGGGCGACGAACCAAAGGCCGAAGAGCCAGCCCTCCACCCAGCGCCAGTCGCCCGCCAGCCACAGCTGCAGCACCGGCCACACCAGGAGGTAGGCCACGGTTGCAACGAGCTTGAGCCGGGAGACCGTTGGCGTGGAGGGCATGGGCGACCACCCGCGAGCTTCACGCGCGACAGTGGGGCGCGGTCAACGAAGGGTCAAGGCGACGTCGCGGTCAATCCGTCGGCTCCGACGAGCGTCAGACGGCCATGGGTCGGCGACCAGACGATGTCGCTCAGGTCGGTCGTGTACTGGGTCGGCTTCTGTGTCCAGGTCGTCCCGTCGGACGAGTGCAGCACCTTGCCCCCGCTGCCGACGGCGAAGAACTCGGTCCCGGTCCACACCACCCGCTTGAGGGACGCGCTCACGCCCGAGGTCCGCGGGACCCAGGTTCCGCCGCCGTCGCTGCTCGACAGGATGGTGCCGCTGTCGCCGACGATGACGAGGGTCGCCGGCGCGGCTGCGACGCCACGGAGCACGCCCGTCACACCGCTCGTGCGGGCGGTCCACGTGACGCCGTCCGGCGAGGTCGCGATGGCACCACTCACGCCGACCGCGACGAACTGGCTCCCGGTCCAGAAGGCCTTGCGCAGCGATTGCCCTGCGGGCACGGTCCGCCTCGTCCACGCGGTGCCGTCGGGTGAGGTGGCGATACACGGGCCGGTCAGCGACGTGCCGATGTTGACGAGCATCGTCTCCGACGCGGCCAGCGCGCCGTAACACGGGGCGTCCGCGAGCAGGGTCCAGCTCTTGCCGTCGGTGGACCTGTAGCTGGACTGGTTGGCGCCAATCATCACCAGGCTGATGAAGGCGCCCACCGATGGCGACCACACGACGTCGAGGAACGGCCAGTTCTTCTCCAGGGCCTGTTCCGACACGCCGAACTCCCAGGTGATGCCGTCGAGTGATGTCTGGCTCGAGTGCGACCCTCCAACCGCGACCATCCTGCCGTCCGTCGGTGCCCGGGCGATGGAGACGAGGTCATTCGCCACGGCGCGCGTTGACCAGCTCAGCCCATCCGGGGACGTGAACGTCGCGCCGACCGAGTTGTCATTGATGCCAATCGCAACGTACTGCCCGCCTGCATGGACGACCCCGTCGAGGACTCCGTGAATCAGTCCACTCTTCGTCCACGTCATCCCGTCGGACGAGGTGGCCGAGAAGTAGAAGCCGACCGCAACGAAGCGGTCCCCCGCGAAGATGACGCGGTTGAGCGCGCTCAGCCCGCTTGCGCGCGGCGTCCAGGTGACGCCGTCCGGTGAGGTCAGGATGGAGCCGGAACCGGCACCGGTCGTCGCGGCGATCAGCGAAGGCGAGGCGGCGATCGAGGTGAGGTTGCCGTTGGTGGGTGGTGTTTGCAGGGTCCAGCTCGTCCCATCCGACGACGTGACGACCGTCCCCATGTTGCCCACCGCGATGAACTGGCTGCCGGTCCACGCCACGCCGTTGAGGGTCTGCGTGGTCGGGGAGCTGCGCGTCGTCCAGGTGAGGCCGTCGGGAGAGGTGCGGATGGCCCCGTTCTCGCCGACTGCGACCCACGTCGTTCCCGAACCGGCCAGCGAATGCAGGTCTTCGCCAGAGATCGCGGCGAGCGTCCACGTCAGTCCATCCGGCGAGTGGTCAATGATGCCGGCGTTTCCCACGGCAACGAAGCTGCGCCCGTCCCACGCCACATCGTGGCGGGAGGAGAACGGGTTGCCCCGCTTCCAGACGAGCGCGTCGGTCGACGTCTGTGTCTCGGCACCGACGGCGACGAGGCGGGTGCCGTTCCAGGCCAGTCCCCGCGGGGCGGGGGAGCCGCTCGGCCCGAACAGGCGCGTGGTCCAGACGCCGCCCGGCGTCGAGTCCGACAGCACGACGAAGTCCGAGGCGGAGGTGGCCGTCCCATCCGCGGTCGTCACCTCGATCCTGCCCGTCGTTGCGCCGGGCGGCACCTCGACGACGAGGGCCATCGTGGTGGCGCTCAGGACCGTGGCCGCCACGCCGTTGAAGCGAACCGAGTTTCCGGCCGCAGCAGGCGCGAACAGAAGTCCCTCGATGCGCACCTGGGTGCCGACTGCGCCGGATGTCGGAGAGAAGGAAGCAATCAACGGGGGGCCTCCGCCACCGCCCCCGCCGCACGCGGCGAGCACCAGCGTTGCCGCAAGAAGAACCCACCGCACGACCAACGAGCGCCCCATCACTCCTGACCTCCCATGTTCCGGCATTCAAGTGAGCGGGGCCCTCGGCATCGGGAGAGGCACCCCGCCTGCAGCGGAATTGAAGCACGTCCATCGGCCAGGGGCCGCTTCAATCCATCGACTCCCGCCCCGGGTGCGTGCCACGAAGTCCGGGGAGCGCCGCGCGCTCAGCGTCTCTTGCGGCCGCCAGCGAGGAGCAGCAGCGCCCCTGCGCCGAGCACTCCTGCGCTCACGATGGGCGGGATGGCAATCTCCTTCGTCTGCTCGGCGGTGGCCTGGATGGGACCCAAGTCGAGCACCTTTTCCTTCTGGGTGTACGGGATGCTCCGGAAATAGAGCCCCAGCGCACCGAGAACCACCAGCACAACCCCTGCGACCCTCATCCGTGTCTCCTCCTCGTGTGGCGCACGTACCCTGCCGGTGTGGGGACGCCCGTCAAGAAGTCCGCCTGCCCGCCCCCGGACCACGCCCATGCGGACGGCGCGCCTCCGCGGCAATCCGTCCGGCGCTCACGTGAAGCCCCGCCGCTGAGCGCGTGTGCGCCACAGCATGAAGGCGGCCGCACCGGGGCCCATCACCGCGAGCGCGACGACGAGCGCCTCCCCCACGCCGTGCACGTGCGCAGCGTTGTGGGCGAGCACCTGCCACAGAGTGAGGGCCGCGTCCATAGAGACGAGCGTGGCGAGCAACGTGGCCAGCCCACGCCGCCATCGCCGCAAGAGTGAGAAGAGGCTCGCCGCGAGTCCCACGTCGAAGAGCACCCACGCCCACTTGACCGCGGAAGAAGGGAACCACGGCTCGACAGGCGCGAGCGCGAGGAGCACCGTCCACGGCACCAGCAGCAGCGCGAGCAGCCGCAGCACGAGCGCCGGGCCTCGCAGCAGCGTGGCGAACCCGAAGGACAAGAGGCCCCCGCGCGCGAACGCGGTCAGCACGTCCAGGAGGGCGCGCGCTCCGGACACGCCCGCGGGGTGGCAGAGATAGACCGGGTCCCACCGCTCCGGACGCAGCTTGCCCTTGAAGGCACGCACGCCCTCGAAGTCGTAGAGGCTGCGCGTCCCCTCGCGGACCGCACGCAGCCCTCCGGACACCGCACCCGCGAGCGGGGCCATTCCGAGGGTGACGAAGTCGCTGCCCTCCGCCGCGACCGCTCTCATGGCGGCGTCCACCAGGAGCTCCGCCGTGCCGTTGGGCGCATCCGGGTCGCGCAGCAGGTCCTCGAAGAACCAGCCCTTGCGCGCGTAGACCGGCACCGCCGCGAGCATGCCCACCAGCCTGCCCAGGCACTCGGCCACGAAGTAGCGGCGCTCCTCGGGGAACTCGAACGGAGAGAGCTGGACGAGAAAGCCCATGGGAGGCATGGGGCGCGCCCCGAGCCAGCGTTGGATGAGCGCCTCCATCGCCGCGCGGGTGGGACTCTCCGGAGCGAGCTCCGATGCAGGCACCGCGCGCACCGTCACGCCCTTCGCGCGTGCTCGCCGCAGTTGCTCCCGCAGGGAGCGGCTGCCCTCGAGGGTGGCCTGCCACGCCGCGGGTACCCACGCCGGCTGCTCGCCGATGTGCACGGCCTTCAGGCGCGTGCGCTCCACCAGACGTGTCTCGGCGGAGAAGAAGCTCGCGCGGCGCCCGCGGGCACTGGCCGCTGCCACGAACGCCTCCGTCACCTCGGCCAGGCGCTCCTCCGCGCAGATGGGAGCCCCGGCCGCCACCCACGCTGCGCCCGTGTCCACGTACGCCACGCACGCCCCGGTGTCCGGGAACCAGTAGCGCAGCCCGGGCTCGAGCACCTGGAACGACGTCGCGTTCCACCCGAAGCGTCGCAGCAGGTCGAGGACGCGCTGTTGCTCGACGGGGGGAGGCGAGGGGCTCACGTCGCCTGTGCCACCGGGCGCCCGAGGAGGAAGTCGAAGACGAGCGCCACGCGACGTCCCTCCGCATCCAGGCCCCAGAAGGCGGGACAGCTCCTCGCGCCGTCCTCCGAGCGCACCAGCAGGAGGCGCTCTCGCCGCCCCGGGACGAACCACCACTCGCCCCAGTCGCCTCCCTGCGCGGCCAGGGCCTCGTCGATGGCGCGGCCATCCGCGACCACGTGTGGCGCGCCGGGCCTCCAGCGCTCGGCGAGCGCCCGCGCATCCGTCGCGTCCACCAGCGTGAGGACGCCGCTCTCCATCACCACACCCCGCGCTCTCCCCTGCCCGTCCGTGCCCAACGCCGGCTCCCAGCGCGCTGCGCGTGACGGATGCAGGAGGACGCGCAGCAGGGCGGGTCCCTCGTCCACGCGGCAGAGGTCCACGCGGTGCCGTCCGGCCGGGACCTCGAAGAGACGGCGCGAGTCCGCGGAGGCCCACGCCGCCTGGTCGCACACCGCCAGCATCCCCGACGGCACGCGCACGTCGGACAGACGCTCGATGCCGGAGGGCACCGAGGGCGCGAGCCCGTCGAAGGCCAGCGCGTCATCACGGCCGGGGCCGGTGCTGCTCTCGCTCACCCGGCGCAATCCACCACCAGCCCGGCTGCGGCGCAAAGAAACCGCCGCGGAAGTCTCCCGGCACGGCGCGCGACGCTCCTGCTACATTGGCCGGGTGACGCTGTCGCTCTACCACCGCTTCACCTCCGAGGAGTGGAGCCGCCTCAGGGCCTCCACACCGCTGACCCTCACGCAGGAGGACGTCGCGCACCTGCAGGGCATCACCGAGCGCCTCTCGCTCGACGAGGTGGTGCAGGTGTACCTGCCGCTCTCGCGCCTGCTCAGCCTCTACGTGCAGGCCACTCAAGGGCTGCACCAGGCCACGCGCACGTTCCTCGGCACGACGGGCCCCAAGGTGCCCTACATCCTCGGCATCGCCGGCAGCGTGGCGGTGGGCAAGAGCACCACCGCGCGGGTGCTGCAGGCGCTGCTCGCGCGCTGGCCCTCGCACCCACGCGTGGACCTCGTCACCACGGACGGCTTCCTGTACCCCAACGCGGTGCTGCAGGAGCGCGGACTCATGCAGCGCAAGGGCTTCCCGGAGAGCTATGACCTGCCGCGGCTGCTCGAGTTCCTCGCCGCGGTGAAGTCCGGAGCCCCGGAGGCCCACGCACCCGTCTACTCGCACCACGCCTACGACATCGTCCCCGGGCAGACGCAGGCGGTGCGGCAGCCGGAAGTCCTCATCCTCGAGGGGCTCAACGTCCTGCAGTCGGGCGCCGCGCTGGGCCGGCGGCCGGTGTTCGTCTCGGACTTCTTCGACTTCACCATCTACGTGGACGCGGACGAGCGTCACATCGAGAAGTGGTACGTGGAGCGCTTCCAGATGCTCCTGCGCACCGCGTTCCAGGACCCCACCTCCTACTTCCACTCGCTCGCGGGCCTGGGCGAGGAGGCCTCCCGCGCGCGCGCGAAGGAGGTGTGGCGCACCATCAACGGCCTCAACCTGCGCGAGAACATCCTCCCCACCCGCGAGCGCGCGCACCTGGTGCTCGTGAAGGGCGAGCGGCACGAGGTGCGAGAGGTGCGGCTGCGCAAGCTGTGACGCTCGTCTCCTGAGGAGTTTCAGGGGGTTGCCCCTGCTCCCCGCTCCGCTGCGGTGGACACCGGTGCGACGCAGAAGCCGGTATCGCTGGCATGCAGGGCCACAGTGGCGCTAAGCACCCTCTCATCGTGACTCACACCGATGCGTCCTCCACGGCGCGCGCCACTCCCACCTCGCCCCTCGGCGTCTGGGTGGAGCGGCTGCTGCAGGGATTCGAGGACCGCCGCGCAGGACTGCCCGGGGCACTCGACGAGGCGGCGGTCTCCACGTACTTCACGGCGCACCTGGAGGAGCAGCTGCCCCGGCTGCACGAGCAGGCACTGGTGGCCGGCGAGGCGCTCCTTCCCGCGGCGCGCGGGGCGCTCGTGGCCGAGCTGGAGCGGCTGGTGCGCCACGTGGTGCTGCCCGGCTACGTGCGCCTCTCGGCGCGCTTCACCCGACGCGAGCGCAACGACTTCTACCTCGCGCCGGAGGGGCTGCACGGGCTGGAGCGGCTGGCCTGGTGCGTGGCGGGCATGGGGGTGGGCGCCTTCGTGGTGTGGGCCCCGTTCATCCCGCTGTTCGCCAAGGAGTGGGTGTTGCCCTTCGCGCTGGCAGGGCTGGTCTTCCCGGAGCTGCGCAAGTGGCTCGCAGCGCGGCGGTACGAGCGGGAGCTGAACGCGCTGGTGCTGGCCGCGGACCGCGAGGCGAGCCGCATCGCGCTGGCGCACCTCCTCTCCTCTCCGCCCGAGCCGCTCGACGATGTTCCGGCCCGCGTCCCCGACGCACAGGCCGTCCACCGCAGCCCGTGAGGGAGTCATGGTGAAAGTGGAGACACGAAGCATGGCGCTCGCCCAGCTGTCCGGGCGCGTGCGTCGCCTGCTCCTCCTCGGTGGAGGAGCGTTCCTCGTCCTCGTCTTCCTCTACGGAGGGTGCACCGCGCGCGTGCTTCCCGGAGAGGTGGGCGTGGTGCAGCGCCGGTTCGGCCCGGGAGCGGGCATCGAGGACCGCGCGTATGGCCCCGGCCTCTACCTGGTGGGGCCGGGCACCACCCTGCACACCTTCCCGCGCGCCCTGCACGTGCTGGAGGCGAGCAACGACCGAGTGGAGTCGCGCCAGAAGGCACCCAACGCGAGCGTGTCCTCGCGCGTGGAGTCGTACTTCGACCAGCGTGAGGAGCTGCTCGGGCAGGCCACCCACCGCACCGTGGACGCGCTCACCGTGCAGACCTCCGACGGCTACTCCGTCATCGCGGAGGTGGTGCTGCTCTACGGCATCCAGGAGCCGGTGAAGGTGGCGCGCGAGTTCGGCTTCGGCCAGGGCTACGTGGACCGCTACGTCATCAACACCTTCCGCTCGGGCGTGCTGGCCATCCTGGGCAAGATGAACGCCGAGTCCTTCTTCGATGTGAAGGCGCGCGTCACCACGCTCGCGGAGGCGGAGGTGCTCCTGAAGGAGCGCTTCGCGCAGCGCGGCTTCACGGTGGAGAAGCTGCTGCTCGGCAGCTACAGCTACGCCTCCAACTACGAGAAGGCGCTCCAGGACAAGAAGGTGGCGGTGCAGCTCACGGAGAAGAACCGCAAGGAGGGTCTGGTCAACGAGGAGCGCGCGAAGCTGCAGCATCTGGAGTCCCAGGGCATGGCCAACATCACCATCGCCGAGTCCGAGGTGGCAACCCAGGTGGCCATGCTCGTGTCCGAGGCGGAGCTGTACGCCAGCCAGACACGCGCGAAGGCGGACCGCGAGTTCGGCCTGGCGGAGGCGGAGTCCAAGCGCCTGAAGGCGGACGCGCTCAACGTCCCCGGCGGCCGCTACGTGGTGGCGCTGCAGACGGCCAGGATGTTCGACGCGGTGGAGAAGGGCGTGATGACGCCCGAGCAGTACATCTCCTTCATCCGCCAGAGCTGGAGCCTGGTGGGGCTCTCGTCGGGAGGCGGCTTGCCCGCACCACCGGCGGTGCGCCAGGCCGGAGGGACCACGCCATGAGGCAAATCGTCGCGCTGTCCGCCCTGCTGCTCTCGGGGCTCCTGTCTGCCTGCGAGTCCACCTCCTCCACAGAGGTGGGCGTGCGCACGACGCTGGTGGGCGTCGTCGAGAAGAGAGGGGACCAGCAGGTGTACCCGCCCGGAGGCGTTTACGTGGTGACGCCCTTCATCAACAGCTGGCACGTGCTGCCCATCCAGCAGCAGAACCTGCTGATGAACGCGGACCCGGAGGAGGGAGACCGCCCCATCCCGGACGACGTCACCTTCAAGACGAAGGACGGCAACAACGTCCACATCGACGTCAACGTCATGTGGCGCATCCACCCGGACCGCGCCGGGGACGTGCTGGCTCGGCTGGGCTCGTCCGTGGACGAGATCAAGGAGCGGATGGTCCGCCCCATGGCCCGCGCGGTCATCCGGGACGTCTTCAACACCATCACCAGCGAGGAGTACTACCACGTGGCCACGAAGAACCGCGTCGCCGCGCAGGCGCGTGACGAGCTGGAGAAGCAGCTCTCGCCCTTCGGCCTCATGGTGGACAGCATCCAGGTGCAGCAGCACCGCTTCGACCCGGAGTACCAGGCCGCCATCAACGCCCAGAAGCAGGCGGAGGCGGACGTGCAGACGCTGCTCGAGCAGCAGAAGAACGTGGTGGTGGAGAAGCAGACCGAGCTGATGGCCAAGCGCGCCGAGTGGAACCGCAAGCTGGAGGAGGCGCGCGGTGAGGCAGGGCGCATCCACAACGAGGCGGATGCCTACGCGCGCCAGCGCTCCAACACCGCCAAGGCCACGCTGGTCGAGGCCCAGGCGGAGGCGGACGCCACCCGCAAGGAGGCGGAGGCCCTCAACAAGATGGGCGGAGACGCCTACGTGAAGATGCAGCTGGCCAAGCAGTTCGCGGGCAAGCGCATCCTCCTGGTTCCGGGCGCCAATGTCTCCACCATGAACGTCAACCAGCTGCTGGGCCTGCTGATGGACGGACAGTCCGCGCCCACGAGCGCCACCCCCGCGAAGTGAGGGCCACCGGGCCAACGTCTGCTCAGGCGACTCGCTCGCGTCAGACCCTGCGAAAGGTCCCCGCCCGATAGCGCTCGAACGAACGGGCGAGGTCGGCGCGGGTGTCTCCGATGAAGGGGCCGTACCACGCGAGAGGGGTGTTCTGCCGCTGGCCCGTATAGAGGAGGACACGCATCGGCCGCGCACGCTCGTTGGCGATGCGCAGCGTCGTCTCTCCCTCGCCGGACACACGCTCGAGCCAGCCCACCTGTCCGGGCGTGAGCGGCTGACGGTCCACTCCGATTCGCGCCTCGCCGTCGAGCACGTACAGGAAGCCGTTGTGCGACGCGGACACGAGCTGCGTCACGTCCGCACCAGGCTCGAGCTGCACGTCCACGAGGGTGACGGGCACGCGATTGCGCGTCGGTGACACGAGCGAGCCCGTCGTGCCGCTGTAGAGGCGCACCTCCGCACCAGGCTCGCTGCGTACCAGCGCTTCACCGCGCCGGATGAACTGGTGGTCGGGCTCCGTCCATCGCAAGGCCTTCGGGAGCGTGAGCCAGAGCTGCAACGCACGCATGCGGCCCTCGATAGGCGCGTCGGGCCCATGCACGATGCCGCTGCCGGTGGTGGTCCACTCCACGTCTCCGGGAGAGAGCGCGCCTTCGCCCTGATGCTCTGCGGGCAGGCCTCCGTCCACGAGAAACGTCACCGTCTCGAAGCCTGCGTGCGGATGCGGTCCGGCCATCAACCGCCCGTCGACACGGTCATCCATCAGCAAGATGAACGGGTCGGCTTCCTCCCATTCGTCGTGGGTGATGACTTCCACCACCGTGTGGTCGGGCCCGAATTGCCCACGGGCCGGAGCGCGCAGTGTGCGGACGCGGCCGAGACGACGTTCGATGTGATTTCGCATCGCTGATGCCTCCTGCAATGGGGAGCCGCTCGCGGGATTGCGGCCCGGTGCGTTGCTGAAGAGGTAAGATGCTGCGCCCACACGCACCAGACCCGGCCTGCGCAACGCACCGGTGCGTCCGAGGGAACAGTGGATCTGAACCGCATCGCCGTCTTCGCGCGCGTGGTCGAGACCGGGAGCTTCACCGCGGCCGCGACGGCGCTCGGGCTCCGGAAGTCCACCGTCAGCCGGAGCGTCTCGGCGCTCGAGGCCGAGCTGGGCATCCGGCTGATTCAGCGCACCACGCGCAGGCTGAGCCTGACGGACGCTGGCCGCGCATACTACGAGCGGGCCCGGAGCGCCCTGGCCGGCCTCGAGGAGGCGCAGGCTGCGGCCGCCTCCCTGCAGACGGAGCCCCGGGGGCTCGTGCGCATCACGGCGGCGGTCGAGGGCTCTGCGAGCCTCGCCCCCATCGTGGGCGCCTTCCTGCTGCGCCACCCGCACGTCCGCGTGGAGGCGCTCTTCACCTCACGCCACGTGGACCTGGTGAAGGAGGGGGTGGACCTGGCCGTGCGCGCGGGCGTGCTCGCGGAGTCCCAGCTCCTCGCGCGCAGGCTGGGGAGCTCGGACTTCGGCCTCTTCGCAGCGCCGAGCTATCTCGAGCGGCGCGGGCGTCCCCGCCGCGTGGCGGACCTCGCCCGGCACGACTGCATCCTGTACCGGCCGGAGGGCGGCACCGTCACCTGGCGCCTCTCCGACCGGCGCGGCCGCGGGGAGGAGCGCGTCACCGTCCACGGGCAGCTCCAGACCGACCAGCTCCTCTTCGTCCAGCACATGCTCCTGGAGGGGGTCGGCATCGCGCTCGGGCCCGCCACCTACTTCGCTCCCCTGGTCCGGAGCGGACAGCTCGAGAGCGTCCTCCCCCATCACGTGCACCGCGGACCCGCCATCTACGTCGTCTGGCCGAGCCGGGCCTTCGAGCCGGCGGCGGTGGCCGCGCTGCGCAGGGTGCTCATCGAGCGGTTACCAGCAGCGCTCGGGCTGTCCTGGACGGGCTGAGGTGGCCGGACGCGCCGGAAAGAGCGGGCCGGTCAGTGGAGCTGCGAGGCGTCCGCGGTCGGCAGGGTGAAGAAGAACGTGCTGCCAGCGCCCGGCTGGCTCTCCACCCAGAGCCGCTTTCCGTGCGCCTCGACAATTCCCCGGGCGATGGCCAGCCCCAGCCCCACACCCCCCCGGTCGGCGTGGCGTGCCTGCCAGAAGGGCTCGAAGAGGTGCGGGAGTTGCTCTGCGGGAATGCCCGGCCCTGTATCGGCCACCGATAGCCGCATCTCCCCGGACAGCGGCTCGGCGCGGACCTTCACCTGGCCTGACTCCGGGGTGAACTTGAGGGCGTTGCCCACCAGGTTGGAGAGGACCTGGAAGGTGCGGTCGCGGTCGGCCAGTACGGGAGGCAGTCCCTGCGGCACCTCACATCCAAGCTGGATGGCCTTCTCGTGGGTGAGCGGCTGGAAGGTCTCGCAGACCTCGCGCAGGAGCGTGGTGAGGTCGAACGGGTGCGGCTCGACGGACAGGTGGCCGGCCTCGAGCTGCGTGACGTCCAGGAGGTCCTGGATGAGGCGGCCCATCTGCTCCGTCGCGCGCTTGACGAGCTCGAGCCGCCCGCGCACCGGGGCCTGTGTCTCCTCGCGCGGCAGGGAGCTGAGCAGGACGGAAGCGGTCAAGGCGACCGTGTTGAGGGGAGCCCGGAGGTCGTGCGAGACGACTGCGAGCAGCTCCTCTCGCGCACGCACGGCCTGCTGGACCTGCTGGTAGAGACGGGCATTGTCGAGGGCGATGGCAATGCGCCCGGCCAGGTCCTCGGCCACCGCGAGGTCCACCGCGTCGTAGCGCCAGCGGCGCGCCTTCCCCAGGCCGAGGGTCATCACCCCGAGCGTGTGGCCACGCGCCACGAGGGGCAGGAGCATGAGGGATGCGGTGCCCAGCTCGCGCTCCACGCGGAGCTCCTCCTCGTCGCGGAGGGCGGCGCGCAGCCAGGCGAGGGTGACGTCCGTCACCAGCTCCGCCACACCCGTCTGGCTCACCCGCTGGGGCCCTACAGGCACGGTGGGCTCCAGCGGGACGCGGCGGCCGCGGAGCTCGGACATGAGAGCGTGCTTCACTGGCTCTACGTGGGCGACTTCCGCCAGGGCGAGCTCGCCGGCCTCGAGCAGCTCGATGGCACACCAATCGGCGTAGCGTGGAATGGAGATACGGCATGCGTTCTCCAGCGTCATCTGGCTGTCCAGCGACGCGGTCAGGGCCCTGCTCCCCTCCACCACGAACCGCAGCAGGTCCTCGGTCCGCCTCTGCTCGGAGATGTCCCGGGCAATCGTCGCGATGAGCTCGAGCGCTCCGCTGGGCGACCTCAGTGCGAGGAGCACCTGGGAGGAGGGAATCTCCCGGCCATCAGGGCCGAGGAACGCCGTCTCGCCCCTCCATGTCCCTTCCCGGATGGCCGTCGGAAACCCCTCGCGCAAGAGGAGCGCCGTGGCCCACGCCGGGTGGTTGTTGGCGACTCTCCGGCCCGGGAGTGGGCTCTCCGGCCTGTCCTGCAGTAGGCGCCTGGCTGCGACATTGGCATAGAGGATGTGCCCCTCGAGGTCGGCGAACATGACCAGGTCGGGGGTCGCCTCGAGGATGGCGGTCAACCGCCGCTGTGCGTCGTCGGCGTCCTGGCGTGCCGTGAGGTTGCAGATGAGGCCGGCGAACCCCGCAAGGTGGCCCCCGTCGTCACGCACGGGCACGAGGGCCACCTCCGCCCAGAACCGGCTCCCATCCTTCCGGAGCCTCCAGCCCTCGATCTCCAGGCGCCCGCGCTCCTCGGCCCGTGCGAGAAGCTGCTGAGGCCCGCCGCGCTGGAGGTCCTCGGGGGGGTGGAGCATGGCGATGTCCCTTCCGAGGACCTCGTGTTCGGGGAAGCCGGTGATGCCCTCCGCCGCCGCACTCCAACTCCTGATGTCTCCGTGCGTGTCCAGCGTGAAGATGCCGTAGTTCCTGACGCTCTCGATGAAGGAGGGAAGCGGCGCTTCAGTTCGCGCATGTGTCTGAGGGGCCGCCTCGGGCTCCACGGTGGTGTCCGCGCGAGGAGTGTCTTCCGAATCGGACACGGGCTTTCCCCTTGGCAAGGCCCGAGCGCCGAGCGCTGGGACCTCAAAAATGGGCACCGAGCAGTGGCGGTGTCGGAGTGCGAGGGACGGCTCGCCTGGCCCGCGTCTGGGCGGACGCTTGCCGCGCCGGCGGCCGCGCCCTCCGGGTCAAGGGGACCTCCGCCTCGGCGGCTGCGGGGCGTCCAGGGGCACAGCCGATGGATTAGCGTGTCTCCCGCAGCTCACCCTCACTGCCCTGGAGACTCCATGTCCACGAAGCGCCTGGCAGGACTCCCGTCCTGCCTCTCCGTGATGCTCCTGTGCGCCATGCCGCTCGCCGCTCGCGCTGCGAGCACCGGCACGGACGTCGACATCCCGTTCCAGAAGTTCGAGCTCGACAACGGCCTGACCCTCGTCGTCCACGAGGACCACAAGGCGCCCATCGTCGCGGTGAACGTCTGGTACCACGTCGGCTCCAAGAACGAGAAGGTCGGCAAGACGGGCTTCGCCCACCTCTTCGAGCACCTGATGTTCAACGGGAGCGAGAACCACGACGACGACTTCTTCAAGCCCCTGGAGCGCCTGGGCGCCACGGACCTCAACGGCACGACCAACCAGGACCGCACCAACTACTTCGAGAACGTGCCGAGCTCGGCGCTGGACACGGTGCTCTGGCTCGAGTCCGACCGCATGGGCCACCTGCTGGGCGCAATCACCCAGGCCAAGCTGGATGAGCAGCGCGGCGTGGTGCAGAACGAGAAGCGCCAGGGCGAGACCCAGCCCTACGGTCTGGTCTTCAACCACATCTTCGAGAACACCTTCCCCGCCGGGCACCCCTACTCCTGGAGCGTCATCGGCTCCATGGAGGACCTGAACGCGGCCAGCCTCGAGGACGTGCGCGAGTGGTTCCGCACCTACTACGGCGCGGCCAACGCGGTGCTCGTGGTGGCCGGTGACGTGGACCTGCAGGAGGTCCGGCGCAAGGTCGAGTCGTACTTCGGGGACATCCCCTCGGGCCCGCCCGTGGCCAAGCAGCGCGCGTGGGTGGCCAAGCGCACGGGTGAGCACCGGCAGACCCTGCAGGACCGCGTGCCGCAGGCCCGCATCTACAAGGTGTGGAACGTGCCGCAGTGGGGCGAGGCCGACTCGGACTCCCTGGGGATGGTGGCAAGCGTGCTCAGCTCCGGGAAGACGAGCCGCCTCTACAAGCGACTCGTGTACGAGGACCAGACGGCCACCGACGTGGCTGCCTTCGCCTACGACGGTCAGCTCGCCGGCCTCTTCGTCATCCAGGCCACGGTGCGTCCCGGTGGGGACATGGCCACGGTGGAGAAGGCGATGGACGAGGAGCTTGCCCGCTTCATGGCGAAGGGACCGACGCAGACGGAGCTGGCGCGCGTGAAGACCGAGCGCCGCGCCGCGTTCATCCGCGGCATCGAGCGCATTGGCGGCTTCGGCGGCAAGTCGGACGTGCTCGCCCAGAGCGAGGTGTTCGGCGGCCGCCCGGACTTCTACAAGGTGCGCAACGCCCGCGTGGCGAGCGCGACCGCTGCCCAGCTGCAGTCCGCCGCGCGGACGTGGCTGTCCGACGGCGTCTACGTGCTGGAGGTCCACCCCTTCCCACAGCTGAAGACGGTGGCGAGCAGGGTGGACCGCTCGAAGCTGCCCGTGGCCGGCACCCCCTCGCGGGCCGAGTTTCCCGCCTTCCAGACCACCACCCTCTCCAACGGGATGAAGGTGGTGCTCGCCGAGCGGCGGGGCCTCCCGGTCGTCAACCTGAGCCTGCTGGTGGACTCGGGCTTCGCGGCCGATGCGCTCGGCACCCCTGGCACGGCCAGCCTGGCAATGGACGTGCTGGACGAAGGGACCCGCAGCCGCAGCTCGCTGCAGATCTCGGAGACGCTGGCGGGGCTGGGGGCCCGCCTCACCTCCGGCGCGGACCTGGACATGGCCAAGGTGACGCTGTCCGCGCTGACGGAGAACCTGGATGCTTCGCTCGGCGTCTTCGCGGACGTGGTGCTCAACCCCTCGTTCCCGGAGGCGGACTTCGCGCGGCTGAAGAAGGAGCGGCTCGCGGCCATCCAGCGCGAGAAGGTGACTCCCCAGACGATGGCGCTGCGCGTGCTTCCGCGCCTGCTGTACGGCGAGGGCCACGCGTACGCCAACCCGCTGACCGGCTCGGGCACCGAGCAGTCGGTGGCGAAGCTCACGCGTGAAGAGCTGACGCGCTTCCACCGGACGTGGTTCAAGCCCAACAACGCCACGCTGGTGGTGGTGGGCGCCACCACGCTCGAGGAGCTGAAGCCACGCCTGGAGAAGCTCTTCCGCGGCTGGAAGCAGGGCGAGGTGCCGAAGAAGGCCATCGGCACGGTGGCGCACCGGCCCAAGCCGACGGTGTACCTGGTGGACCGGCCGGGCTCGCAGCAGTCCACCATCATCGCGGGCCATGTGGCGCCACCCAAGGCGAACGCCGAGGAGGTCGCCCTTTCCACGATGAACAGCGTGCTGGGAGGCACCTTCACCTCGCGCGTGAACATGAACCTTCGCGAGGACAAGCACTGGAGCTACGGCGCCCGCACGATGCTGGTGGATGCCGTCGGTCAGCGGCCCTTCGTCGTGTTCGCCCCGGTGCAGACGGACAAGACGAAGGAGTCCATGGTGGAGGTGCTCAAGGAGCTGCGCGGCATCGCGGGGAACAGCCCCGTCACCGCGGACGAGCTCGCCAAGGCGCAGGCAAGCCAGACGCTCAGCCTCTCCGGGCGGTGGGAGACCATCGCGGCCGTGAGCGCCTCGGTGGAGGAGCTGGTGCGCTACGCGCTGCCCCAGGACCACTTCACGACCCTGGCTGACCGCATCCGCGCGCTGACGCTGGCGAACGTGGCGCAGGTGGCGAAGGAGACGGTGCGGCCCGGCAACATCGTCTGGGTGGTGGTGGGTGACCGCGCCCGCATCGAGGCCGGCATCCGTGAGCTGAACCTCGGAGAGCTGCGCCTGCTGGACGCGGACGGCATGCCGCTCGAGGTGCAGGCCGCGTCGCGGTAGGTCACCTTCGCGGCTCGGAGGGCGCTCGCGCGCGGCGGTGAGGTTGTGTCCCTGGGCCTTCCTCCGCCACGAGGAGGAAGGCCAGGTGGTGCGGGGAGGTGGACGTCTCGCGGGGGCTCCAGCGACCCCGGCGGGAACCACGCCGAGAGGCCCCCGTGCGCGCCGTCACCTCAGGGGACGCGCAGCCGGACGTCTGGGTGCACCTGGAGCGAAGGCCAGCCGACCAGCGTGCCGTCCTGCTTGAGCGCCAGGGTCTGAATGTGGCCGACCTCGAGGGCGCTCACCCCGGTGAGCCCCGCCGGCACGTCGCCCTTGCCGCCGGTGGTGTCACCCCAGACCACCACGGTGCCGTCACCCTTGAGCGCCAGGCTGCGGTAGTCCGCGGCCGCGAGCGACACCACGTTGGTGAGCCCCGCTGGCGCGGTGAGCTGCCCCCAGCCGTTATCGCCCCAGCCGAGGACGGAACCGTCCCCGGTGAGCACCAGGCTGTGCCAGCCGCCCGCGGCCACCGCCACCGCGTCCGTCTGTCCCTCGGGGAAGTAGAGCTGGCCCACCGCGTTGCTGCCCCACGCTGCGAGAGTGCCATCCGCACGCAGTGCCACCGTGTGGTAGTCACCGGCCGCCACCGCCACCACGTTGGTGAGCCCGGGCGGCACGTCGCACTGACCATCCCAGTTCACACCCCAGGCCACCACGGTGCCATCTGCCTTGAGCGCGACGCTGTGGGCGAACCCTGCATCCACGAGCACGACACCGGTGAGCCCGGCCGGCACGGCCAGCTGGCCGCCGGAGTCGTCGCCCCAGGCCAGCACGGTGCCGTCCGACTTCAGGGCCACGGTGTGGAAGGCGCCCGCCGCCACCTGCGTCACGCCGCTCGTTCCCTCGGGCGCAGGGCCCCGGCCACTGAAGCCCCAGCCTACGACGGTGCCGTCCGCCTTCGCCGCCACGGTGTGGTAGCCGCCTGCGGCCACCGACACGACGTCCTCGAGCCCCGCGGGTACCTCGGCGGTGCCGTAGGTGCTGCTGCCCCAGATGACGAACGTTCCGTCCGCCTTCAGGGCCATGCTGTGGCTGCCGGTGGCCGCCACCCTCACCACGCCGGTGAGACCGGCCGGCACGTCGCACTCCCCCTGCGCGTTGCGGCCCCAGCACACGACGGTGCCGTCCGACTTGAGCGCGAGGGTGTGGTAGCCGCCCGCTGCCAACTGCGTCACGCCGCTGAGGCCCGCGGGCACGTCGAGCTGGCCCCAGCCGTTGTAGCCCCATGCCATGACCGTGCCATCCGCCTTCAGCGCCACGTTGTGGACGTCGCCCGCGGACAAGGCCACCACCTCGGCCAGCCCCACCGGCACGTCGAGCTGCCCCACCGAGTTGTCGCCCCAGCCGACGATGCTGCCGTCCGCCTTGAGCGCCAGACTGTGGAAGGCGCCCGCAGTCACCTGCACCACGCCGGCAAGGCCCTCGGGCGGCTGGTGCTGGCCGGGG
>JAKEEX010000635.1 GCA_022616315.1 Myxococcaceae bacterium | reverse complement strand
GCAGCGAAGGCGTCCTCTGGCCCGAAGAGAATGAGGGGCCTCCCGTACCGGCAGGCCAGCTCCACCTCGGACGCGGTCCCAGCGCCGCCCGGGAGCGCGACGAGCGCGTGCGCGGTGAGGACGTTGACGTGGTTGCGGCTCCACGGGGACGTGCCCCGCTCGCCGCTGAGTGGAAGGTGCGTGTGGATGGCCAGCTCGATGGCCGGGTTCGGGTAGCCCGGCTTCGGGTGGTGGCCTGCCTCATCCACGGAGCCGGGAACGACTCCGATGGACACCCCGCGCCGGTCAGGCACCGAGACGAACGCCGCTGCAGCCGCACGCATCACACCGCCGCCTGCGCCCGTGAGGAGGTCGTGGCCCTGCTCGGCAATCCAGCGTCCGAGGGGCTCGGCCAGCTCGCGGTGCTCCTCGCGGCCCGAGCCGAGCACACCCACGATGCGGCGCCTGGTTCCGTGGGGATTGTTCGCAGGAGTCGGGCGAGGCATTGTTTTCGTTCGCTCCGTCGGCACGCGGGACGAGTATGGCCCCATCGACACCGGGAACTTCTGACTGCCCGGGTCGATGGCGCGCACGGGAGGACCCATGGATGACCTGAATCCGACGGAGTACCCCGAGCGGGGCGAGCCCCCCTCCCGCCGAAGCTCGCGCCGACCCGTGCTGCTCGCGCTCGCCGTGCTCGCGGCTGCGGGCGTGGGCACCTGGTTCCTGCTGACGCGCGAGGACCTTCCTCCTCCGCAGGAGCAGCCGACCGAAGAGCCCGCGCGTGCCGAGGCGCCTGCTCCCGCAGGGCCGGTCCTGACGTCCGCCGAGAGCGACGCCCTGCTCCGCGAGCGGCTCTCCGCGCTGTCCCAGGAGCCGGAGTGGGCCGCGTGGCTCGAGGAGAGCGACCTGTTGCGCCGCTTCACCGGCGTGATTGCGGCCTTCGCGGAGGGGGAGAGCCCGCGGCCCCTGGTGGGGTTCCTCGCACCGCGCGAGGGATTCCAGGTGCGCGAGGAGAAGGGCCGCACCTTCATCGCCCCGGCGAGCTACGCACGCTACGACGCCATCGGCCGCGTGGTGGGCTCGCTGGATGCACGGGCGCTCGCCTCCGTGTTCCGTGGGGTGCGTCCCACCGTGGAGGCCCTCTATCGCGAAGGGGCACGCCCCGGCAGCACGCTCGATGATGCGCTCCGACGTGCGTTCGACAGGGTGCTCGACGTGCCCGTGCTGGAGGGGGACGTCGAGGTGGTGTCGCGCGGGGCGACGTACGCCTTCGCGGACCCGGCGCTCGAGCAGCGCACCCTCGCGGAGAAGCACCTGCTCCGGATGGGGCCCTCCACCGTGCGCACGCTGCAGGAGAAGGTGCGTGAGGTGGCGGCAGCGCTGGATGTGAAGGTGTCGGAGCGGTGAGTCACGGAAGGTGACGCTCGAGCTCCTTGCGCGTGCGCTCCAGGAGCGCGGCGAGCATCGGGCTGAGCTCCACCGGGTAGGGTCGCTCCGCCGGCGTCAACGCGCGCAGCGATTCCGGGAGCGCGTCCACCTCGCGCCGACAGCGCTCCTGCAGCGCGACGAGCGGCAGCTGCGGGGCGAGGCGCCGTCCCTTCTCCATCACCTTCACCAGACGCGGCACGCCTCCGGGAATCGTCTCCCCCTCGAGCGAGATGACGTCGCGGGCCGCGCGTCCCTCCTCGAAGAAGCGGAGCACCTGCTTGCGCCCCGGATGCGTCACCTTGTCCCGGGACAGCTTCATGCGCGGCGTGTCGCCCACCTCCGAGAGCTTGTACACACCGCCGAGTGACGGTGCGTCTCCGCTGGTGGCCAGCTGCG
>JAKEEX010000634.1 GCA_022616315.1 Myxococcaceae bacterium | reverse complement strand
TACCTCGATCTCGACGGCAGCCTGGACCTGGCGCGGGACGTGGCGCGCGGAGGGTTCGTGCTGGAGGGCGGCGAGATGCGGACGGGTGAGGGGGCTGGGTTGGGGGTGCGGGCTTAGGGAGGGTGGGTGGGCGGAGGGGGCCTCGAGGCTCCCGTTCGCGGGGGTCGCGCGGCGCGAAGGGGGGGAGACCGGGCCCCGCTGCACTTCGAACTCGAGAGGGGCCTTGGCCTGAATGATCCCAATATGATCGTGCACCCAATGACGTGGGCGCTGATCCGGAGTTGTCGGGATGAACGGTGAGGATGGGCTGAGAAAGACGGCGTCTGAACGCAGCCCGAACAGCTGGACCCCGCTGGTCGTGACCGTCGTGGGTGGCGGTTTGCTCCTGGCCGTGGCGGGGTACTTCCTGTGGCGCGGGTGGGCGCGCGCGCGGACGTTGCCCGTGGCCTCCACCAGCGTCCAGATCACGCTATCGAGGTTCGGCGGGTTCCGGTTGCAGAGAGGAGCTCTCGCGGAGGCGGACCTCGAGCGGATCGTGCTCTCCGTGATGGAAGAGGAGCTGGTGGCCAAGGGCCTGGAGCTGCGCGGCGACGGAGTCGCGGCGGCGGCGGACGAGCTCTCGGTGGTACTGCTGGGAGGGGAGATCGAAAGCGGCGCGGTCCGGGTGAGGGCTCGCGCCGGGAAACCACTCGGTGTGGCCCTTGCCGGCAAGTACCTCCTGCAGGTGCAGCTGCGGGACTCGAAGGACGCCACGCTGTGGACCGGAGGGATCCTGGTTCCGGAGGGGGAGTGGTCCTCGAAGGTCAAGGCCGAGCTACCCGGCATGCTGGAGCAGATCCGCTTCGAACCGCCCGATCCTGAAGATGGGTCCCGGTGAGGTGCGAGCTGCTGCGGCGTGCCGCTCACGTGCTGAGCATGGCTTGGCGGTGAGCATTTGTTCCATGGTCGGAAGGGCGCGCGGGCCGGCTAACCTCGGGGCCTCGGGGAGTCCAGCTCATGCGCCTCAAGGTCGCCACCTGCCAGTTCCCGACCCGCGGGGACCCGCGCGCCAACCTCCGCCACGTGCTGGCCCAGAT
>JAKEEX010000633.1 GCA_022616315.1 Myxococcaceae bacterium | reverse complement strand
TGCCACTCCGCGTCCAGCAGGCCGAGGATGGCCAGCAGCGTGGACTTGCCCGCGCCCGAGGGCCCCATCAGGGTGACGAACTCGCCCGCATGGATGTCGAGCGAGATGCGGCGCAGCACCCAGGTGCGCCCCGCCCCCGTGGGGTAGGACTTCTCGACGTCGCGCAGGTGGAGGAGCGGCTCGGACATGACTTCCCTTCTGTACGGCAGAGTGCGGCCCGGCAGAACACCGGGGCCGGGGGTTCCTTCCAGTGTCACTCGGCCCGGAGTGAGGTGACCGGGTCCACCCGCACCGCGCGCTGCGCGGGCACCCAGCAGGCGAGCACCGCCACACCACCCAGCGCCAGCGCCACCGCGCCGAAGGTGAGCGGGTCCGTGGCACTCACGCCGGTGAGCAGGCTCCCGAGCAGGCGCGTGAGCCCCACCGAGGCCAGCACCCCCACGCCCACCCCCGCGACCGCGAGCACGAGCCCGTGCCCCACCACCAGCCGGAGGATGTCCACACGTGCGGCACCGAGGGCGATGCGGATGCCCATCTCGCGTGTGCGCTGCGCCACGACGTAGGACATCACGCTGTAGATGCCCACCGCCGCCAGCACCATG
This sequence comes from Myxococcaceae bacterium, assembly GCA_022616315.1. Taxonomy (GTDB): domain Bacteria; phylum Myxococcota; class Myxococcia; order Myxococcales; family Myxococcaceae; genus JAKEEX01. Next base: position 584 of record JAKEEX010000633.1, on the reverse strand, counting down.
GCGAGCGCGGCGAAGAGGCCCACCAGCCCGAGCACGAACTCACGCGGCCCCAGGGACTCCGCCAGGAGCTGCTCCATGGGCTTGATGGAGGCGAGCGCCTGGTCGGGGTCCAGGGCCTTGAACTCGCTGCGCACCAGCGGCACCAGTGCCTCCGCCTTCCCCTCGCCGCGCACCACCACGCCCAGGCCGCGTCCCACCGCGGGGAGGAACTCGTCCGGCACCTGCTGGAAGGGCATGTAGAACTGGTAGGGAGCCGGCTCGGACTCGCCGGGCCCATAGGCGACGACGTGCTTCACCACGCCGATAATCTCGGGCTGAAACTTGTCCCCCCCGAGGCTGAGTCGCTGGCCCACCGCGCTCCTGCCCGGGAAGAAGCGCTTCGCGAGCACCTCATCCACGACCATCACGAGCGCGTTTCCCTTTCCGTCGGTGGGGCGGAAGCCTCGCCCCTCGAGCAGCGGGATGCCCATCACCTCGAGGTAGTTGTGGGCGGTGATGAAGAAGGCCGCGTGCTGCGGCTCTCCAGGGGCCGGCGGTGGCGCACCCACCACCTTGAACCCGTTCTCCGAGAACCCGGCGATGGG
>JAKEEX010000632.1 GCA_022616315.1 Myxococcaceae bacterium | reverse complement strand
GCCCGGTGGCGATGTCCGTGCGGCGCAGCAGCTTCTTGTCCGCCACCTCGTAGAGGTCCGCGCGGCCATCCTCCGTGTACGCGGTAAGGAAGACGCGGCCGTCCGCCAGCTCCTGCGGATCCTGCTCGTCCCGCGGATCCACCGTCATGCGCTCGGGTGGGTCTCCGAGGTCCGGTTGGACGCGGAAGAGGTTGAAGCGGCGGTGCTCGGTGGCATCCGAGGTGAAGAGGATGCCGCTCTTCCCCCAGTGCACCTGGCGCTCGGTGTACGGGTTGTTCGTCAGCCGGCGCGTCTTGCCGGAGTCCACGTCGAGGAGGAACAGGTCGCGCCGTCCATCCTCCAGCAGCCCGATGAACGCCACGCGCTTCTCGTCGGGCGACAGCGACGGCGAGAACGCCGCGAGGATGCCCTGCTCCGCGAGCGGGAACTCGCGGCGCATTCCGAGCGACACGTCCACGTCCTTCACGGGCATGCCGCCGTCGGCCGCTGGGACGTCGCGGCTGCCGTGCTTCACTTCCTGGACGTAGAGGATGTCCCGTGCGGAGCGCTCCGCCACGAAGGTGAGCCGGCCGTTCCCCAGGTCGAAGTTGCGGCCGAACACCAGGTGCAGGGACTCCACGCCCGGCACGCCGTCACCCACGACGCCGAACTGCTCGCCAGGCGCATCCGGGTTGATGAGGACGAGGCTGGACTGGGCGGTGAGCGGCTCGATGGAGCGCAGCATCAGCAGCTTGCCGTCGGGTGAGGCGCTCAGCGCGTCCGTGTACTCGGGCACGCCCTGCAGCGGCACCATGTCCGGGACGTCCTGCTCCGCCTCCAGGTAGTTCGCATAGGCCCGCTTCTTCAGCCAGCGCTCGAAGCGCGCGGAGATGACGGGGCCCTTGTCACCCGTGAGGCGCTCCATGAGCGCCACGAAGTCCTGGCCGGACAGGGGACCGCGCCCCACGAGCCTCCAGGACTCGTCCAGCACGCGCTGCACGAAGCCCTCGCCGTAGGTCTCGTCCAGGAAGGCGCAGCGCGCCTGGCCCATCTTGTAGATCCAGACGAAGCTGGCCGGCCCTTGCTGGAAGAAGTCCCCGAGGATGTAGCCGCGCATCGGGTCCTGGTTGATGACGAGGTCCCGGATCAGCATCTCCGTCTCGGGGTCGATGCCGCCATGGGCCGCGTACTCGGCCAGGCCTTCGATGAACCACAGCGGCATGCGCGAGAGCGGGTCTCCCATGATGCCGGAGGCGCCCGTCACGGTGCGCACCTTCTGGATGGTGAACTGGTGCGCGAGCTCATGCGTGCTCACCATCGCGAAGAGCCGGTCGTCACCGAAGTAGGGGAGGCTCAGCTTGAGGTCCTGCGGGCTCGTGAAGCCGAGCGTGCCCTCCTGCACGGGAGAGAGGTTCGTCTGCAGGAACTCCTGGTAGCTGCTGTAGAGGATGTACGGGAACGTCTGCGCGGGGACGTACCGGAAGCGCTCCACCAGCTTCTCGTAGCTGCGCTGGATGAGGGTGGCCGCGCGCTGCGCGATGGCCCTCTCGCGCTCGTAGAAGAAGAGCCGCACCTGCCCCGTGCCGGTGGGCACCTGGCGCAGATAGGACTGGCGACGCGGCGCTCCGGGCACTCCGCCATCCGGGGTGGTGGCCGCGACCGCCGTCCCGCTCCCCGGTGCCGTCGCCGCGGTGCCACCGTCGACGCCGCCATCCGGTGCGCCCATCGCGACGGTGCCCGCGCTCGCCGCGCCCGGGTCCTGCGGGGAGGGGGCCGTCGCCGTGCCGCCGTCCGCGGGGGCAACGACCTCCGCCTGCATCGGCAGGGAAGGGTCCCCGCCATCACCGGCGCCGACGCCGACGGGGAACGTGAGGTCCACGTGGCTCCAGGCGAAGTCGAAGTTGCGGACCTGCGCCTTGCCGGGCTCGCGCGGGAAGACGAACACCTGTGCGTGGGCCACGGGGACGGCGGCGAACGTCAGGAGGAACCAGAAGCGGACGAGGCGCGGAGATGGCTGCACGCGAAACTCTCCGGGGAGAGGCCGCAGCTGGCGAGGAAGCGACCGAGGGGTTCTGAGACCCTAAGTCTACGCGCCCCGTGGACAAGCGACAGTGGTGCGTGTGCTTTCCAGGACACGTTTCCAGGCGCGGGTGCTGCCACGCGGTGGACGAAAGGGGCAGCGCACACCCACGCACCTCACATGGCCCAATCCCCTCTCCCTCTGGGAGAGGGACAGGGTGAGGGGGCGCGGGTGCACCCGAGCTCCGGATTCAGGGGAAGGAGTCACCCTCGCCCGCCGCCGCGCCACCCCGGATGGCCGAGTACGCAATCTGAATCTGGTCCAACGCGTAGACGGCTTGTCGCTGGGCTTCGAAGAGGTCGCGCCTGTCCGCTGCGTCCGCGGCCAGCTCCACGATGGCGCCCGCCTGTTCCACCCGGAGCGCCTCCACCTCGAGCCCCGCACTGCGTGCCTCATCCGCGGCGCGCTCGAGCGCCTCCACGGCGTCGTCGAGGGGTCCCTCCACATCGAGCGCGCCCAGGGTGCCGATGGCGTTGAGCGCCGTGAGAATCCCCGCCCGCGCCTCCGCCAGCTGGCCAATCCGGTAGAGCCTGCTCTGCTCGTTCGCGAGGTTCCGCTCCATCTGCTCGGCCTGGAGCTCGGCGATGGAGGTGAGTGCCTCGCTCTGAACCTGGTTCGACCCCGTCATCTCGCGGTTGAGGGATTCGAGCTGCTGGAGTCGCGCATCGAGCTGCTGCAGCGCCTGCACCTCCTGGCTGAGCTCCTCCTGGGCCTCCTCACCCGCGTCTCCGACGCCCTCCTGCACGAACCCGGGCGGCGGGACCTCGGCGACCTCCTCCTCCTCCCGGATCTCCGGACCCGGCTGCTGCCCTTGCCAGGCCTCCGGCTCGGCGACCGGGGCCCCCTCTGGCCCCTCGACGCCCTCGGTGAGCGGGGGAGCCGCGCTCTCCTGGGCCAGGGCGATCGGCAGTGTGAACGCGAGCAGCACGAGGGGAGGGAGCGCGGTCAGGGCCTTCATACGTTTGGACGTTGGACATTTCGGCGCAGCGGAGCGGCCGGAGCGAGCTGGTCCGCGTGGAGAGCGAGCGAGCGGGCGCAGGACGCGTGGGGGGCTGGCAGGGGCGGGGAGGCTGCGTGGCGCCCGCTTGTGGGCTCCGGACCGGATGCGAACCTTCAGTGGGTACACCCACGCTGGAGGCGAATGATGGCGCAGAGGCGCGTCCAGGCACCGAGCGACACCGAGAGGGGGCAGGTCCCTCGTTCCGGCGAGCAATACGGAGCGGTGCGTGGCTACGGCATCGACAACGGTGAGGCGGACGAGGTGGCGCGCACGACGCTCCACGGTGCCCACCCCGAGCCGCCGCGCGAGAGGGGCTGCGAGTACTTCGAGGAGCAGGAGTAGCCAGGTCTGCGAGCGAGGGGGCCCGCAGGTGGCGCTTGCGGCGCTGCCCGTCCCAAGGTCTTCTCCGCGCCCGTGTCGGACCTCGCCCCCCTCAGCGCTCCCACCCCGCAGTCCCTGAGCACGCGCGCCGGCCCCGTCGCGGCGCGGGGCGTGGACGTGGTCGTGCGGGTGCTCTCCGCGCTCTCTCCACGGACACGACGCCGGATCAGCGAGCTCGTGGGCGGGCTGGCCTTCGGGCTCGGCATCCGCAGGCGCGTGACGCTCGACAACCTCCGCCAGGCCCTCCCCGGGCTCCCCGAGGCGGAGCGGCGGCGCATCGCCCGCGGGGCCTACGTGAACATGGCGCACACGGTGCTCGACGCATTGACGTCGTCGGCGGTGGACCCCGCGCAGGCGGGGGAGCTGCTGGTGGACGGCGCGGGCGCCGGGGCCTTCCACACCGCGGTCGCGCAAGGGAAGGGCGTGCTCCTCGCCACGGGGCACCTGGGGAGCTGGGAGCTCTTCGGTGCGCTCCTTCAGAAGCGCGGCATCCCGATGTCCGGAGTGGTGCGGCCGCTGAAGGGCGCGTTCAACGCCCGCATCGTGGAGAACCGCGTCCGCGCGGGCAGCGAGCTCATCGCTCCACGCGGAGCCCTCGCCGGGACCCTGCGCGCGCTGCGCCGTGGACGCGTCGTGTTCATGGTCATCGACCAGTCCATCTCCGCGGAGCACGGCGTCTTCGTCCCGTTCTTCGGGCGCCCTGCGTCCACGGCGCCTGCGGTCTCCCTCGCCGCGGTCCGGTCCGGAGCGCCCGTGTTCTTCGGCTACGGACGGCGCGTGGACGGACGGTTCGTCTTCGAGGTGGAGGGCCCGCTGACCGTGAGCCGGACGGCGGACCTCCGGGCGGACCTCACGGCGCACACCGCGCTGCTCACCGAGCGTCTGGAGCGCGCCATCCGCACCGAGCCGTCGCAGTGGCTCTGGCTCCACCGGCGCTGGAAGGTGAAGCCTCCCTAGGTTGATGACGATGCCCGTCCGATTCGAGCTCCAGACCACCGACGCGACCGGCGCGCGCGCAGGGTTGCTCCACACCCGCCGCGGGCCCGTGGCGACGCCCGTCTTCATGCCGGTGGCCACGCACGCCACCATTCGCGGCATGGACCCCAGCGAGGTGTGGGCCACCGGGGCGCGCGTCCTGCTGGCGAACACCTACCACCTGATGCTGCGCCCCGGCGCAGAGGTGTTTCGACGCTTCGGCGGCATCCACCGCTTCATGCAGTGGGACGGCGGAATCCTGACCGACTCCGGCGGGTACCAGATCTTCTCCCTCCCGGAGGACCGGGAGATCACCGAGAAGGGCGCGCACTTCCGCAGCTTCTACGACAACAGCCGGCAGCTGCTCAGCCCCGAGACGTCCATCGCCATGCAGCAGGCGATCGGCTCGGACATCATGATGGTGCTCGATGTCTGCATCGACTCCACCACCGACGAGGCCGGCACGCGCGGGGCGATGGAGCGCACGCACCGGTGGGCCCTGCGCAGCCTCGCCGCGAAGCAGGCGGAGGACACCGGGCAGGCGCTCTTCGCCATCGTCCAGGGGGGCGTCTTCGAGCACCTGCGCGACGAGAGCGTGGCCTACCTCACCCAGCATCCCTTCGAGGGCTTCGCCATCGGTGGGCTGGCGGTGGGGGAGAGCAAGGAGCACCTCCACGCGATGACCGAGCGCGCCGCCGCACGGCTCCCTCGGGAGAAGCCGCGCTACCTCATGGGGGTGGGGACGCCCACGGACCTGCTCGAGTGCGTGCGGCGTGGCGTGGACATGTTCGACTGCATCATCCCGACGAAGATGGCGCAGCAGGGCTATGCGTACACGTTCCAGGGACTGGTGCGCGTGACGCGGCAGGTGTTCCGCCTGTCCGAGGAGCCGCTGGACGCCACGTGTGACTGCGCGGTCTGCCAGCGCTTCAGTCGTGGATACCTCCAGCACCTCATGCGCGGCGGTCACCACCAGGGGGCGCGCTTGCTGGCGGTGCACAATGTCCGGCACTACCAGATGCTCACCGCGCGCATGCGCGAGGCCATCCTCGCCGGCACCTTCGATGCGCTGTACCGGCAGCTGAAGGACGCCTACGCCAACACGAGCCTGCGATGAAGGGCGCGCGCGACGGGGACTTCGAGCTCGTCACCTTGCGCAACGGTGCGCGGGCGGTGCGCCACCTGGGCCACGGCGAGGTGATGCACCCCGCAGGCGGGCCGTGGGAGGAGGCGCAGCGGCTGTACGTGACGCAGACGCGGCTCGCGGAGCGGCTGTCCAGCGATGGCGCGGAGCCGTTCAGGATCCTCGACGTGGGCCTTGGAGCAGCGACCAACGCGGTCGCCGCGCTCACGTGCGCGCGAGCGCTTCCGCGGCGGAGGCCGTTGGAAGTGCACAGCCTCGAGTTCGACCTCGCCCCGCTTCGGCTCGCGTTAGGGGACGAGAAGGGCTTCCCGTTCCTCGCCCCCTGGCGCGGTGCATGCGAGAGCCTGATGGCCCATGGATGCTGGGAAGAGGACGGGCTGCGCTGGACGCTCACGCTCGGGGATGCGCGTTCAACTCTGGAGACAGCGCCGGGGGACGCGGACCTCGTGCTGTTCGATCCCTTTTCGCCCAAGGCCAATCCGGACCTCTGGACGCCCCAGGTCCTCGCGAAGGTGCGAAGTCGGTGTCGGCAGGAGGGCGAAGGAGCCTTGCTTGCGACCTACAGTGCTGCGACACCAACGCGCGTGTCGCTGCTACTCGCCGGCTTCTTCGTGGGGGCAGGGCTCTCCACGGACAAGAAGGGTGAGACGACGGTCGCCGCCACCCGACTCGAGATGCTGGAAGCACCGCTCGGAGCGCGCTGGCTGGAACGCTGGCGCCGGTCCTCTGCGAGGGCGCCACACGGCACGGCACTCACTCCCGAGCTCGAGCAGGACCTGCTCGCCCATTCACAATTCAGGAACCACGCTCTGTGACCGCTCCCTCCCCTCTCCCCCTGGGAGAGGGACGGGAGCGTGGCACCGGGGTCTGACCCTCTGCGGCGAATCAGCCGCGAACCAGCTCGATCCGCGTGATCTCCGCAACCGTCCCCAGCCGCATCGGCGGACCCCAGTACCCGGTGCCGCTGCTCACGTACAGCTGCATGTCCCCCACGCGGTGAAGGCCCCGCACGTATGGCGTGTCCAGTCGCACGAAGAGGCTGAAGGGGAACATCTGTCCGGCGTGGGTATGTCCGGAGAGCTGGAGGTCCACTCCGAGCGCCGCCGCCTCCGGGGCATGCTTCGGCTGGTGCGCGAGCAACACCACCGGCACTGACGGATCGCGCCCCGCCATCGCGCGCGGGATGTCCGCCCCGTGTCCCTGTCCGAACTGGTGCGCCGTGTAGTCATCCACGCCGGCGAGCTCCAGCGCGCCACGCGGCGTCTCGATCCGCACCCGCTCGTTCCGCAGGACGCGGATGCCGAGCGTCGGGAGGAACTCCAGCCACCCGCGGACACCCGAGTAGTACTCGTGGTTGCCTGTGATGAAGTACACCCCGTGCCTTGCGCGCAGGTTGCGCAGCGGCTCGACGTGCGCCCCCAGCTCCTCCACCGTGCCATCCACCAGGTCGCCCGTGATTGCCACGACGTCCGGCGAGAGCGCGTTGGTCCGCGCCACGAGCTCCTCGATGAACGCGCGGCCGATGGTGGGGCTGCCGACGTGGATGTCGGAGAGCTGCACGAGGGTGAAGCCCTCGAGTCCCGCAGGGAGGCGCGCAAGCGGCACCCGTACCTGCTGGAGCCGCGCCGAACGCAGCCCACCCCGGAGCGCCGCAAGCGTCAGACCCAGCGCGCCCACGCCCACGGTCCCCGCCAGCACGCGCGCTACCGCCAAGCGGCGGTCCGAGGAGGGCTCCCCCACCAGCGTGAGGCG
>JAKEEX010000631.1 GCA_022616315.1 Myxococcaceae bacterium | reverse complement strand
TGTGGGATGGGGCAGGTGCTTCAGGACGAGGTGCGCCACAAGTTGCTCGCGCTCCCCGGTGTGCGCGAGGCGGAGGTGCGGCTCGTGTGGGAGCCGCCCTGGGAGCCGGGGCGCATGTCCGAGGCGGCGCGGCTGCAGCTCGGATGGATGTGAGACGGATGACACGAGGAGGCTCGAGGCCATGAACCCACGCTCCACCAGGCCGCACGTCGGTTCCGGCATCGTGAGCAAGGCGAGCCCGTACTCCGTGGAGGAGACGGTGACGCGCATGGAGTACTCGCTGGGTGTGCACGGGCTCACGCTCTTCGCGCGCATCGACCACGGTGCGGAGGCACGGCGAGTGGGAAAGGTGACGCAGGAGGCGCAGCTCCTCCTCTTCGGCAACCCGCGCGCGGCGGCCCCCGTGCTGGTGGCGTCTCCGCTCGCGGGGCTGGACCTGCCGCTCAAGGCGCTCGTCTGGGAGGACGACGAAGGGCAGGTGTGGGTCAGCTACAACAGCGTGACGTTTCTCACAGCGCGTCACGCGATTCCTGGAGGCCTCACGGAGAACGTCTCCGGTGTGGATGCACTGGTGGACGCTGTCGTCCACGACGAGGTGGCGGTGGCGCTCGAGGGAGGTATGGGGCCGGTCTGAAGCGGAGCGTCACCGGAAGGGGCGTCACCATGAAGGCCGTCGCGCTGAAGCGCTACCTCCCCGTCACCGATCCCGACTGCCTGCTCGACGTCACGCTGCCGGACCCGAGGCCCAGCGCGCACGACCTCCTGGTCCGCGTCCACGCGGTCTCCATCAACCCGGTGGACACGAAGGTCCGCGCGCGTGGAGGAACGGCCGAGGCCGAGCCACGCGTGCTGGGCTGGGACGCCGCGGGAGTCGTGGAGACGGTGGGAGAGGCCGTCACGCGCTTCAATCCAGGGGACGCCGTCTACTACGCGGGCAGCCTCACGCGGCCCGGCTGCGACAGCGAGCTGCACCTGGTGGACGAGCGCATCGTGGGGCCCAAGCCTGCGTCGCTCGACTTCGCGCAGGCCGCCGCGCTGCCACTCACCGCTCTGACCGCGTACGAGGCCCTCTTCGAGCGGCTCGGAATCGACCCGGGTGGAGCGGATGTAGGGTGGACGCTCCTGCTCATCAACGGTGCGGGAGGCGTCGGCTCCATCGCCATCCAGCTCGCGCGGCTCGCGGGGGTGCGCGTCATCGCCACGGCCTCGCGTCCGGAGACACAGAAGTGGTGCAAAGAGCTCGGGGCCGAGCATGTCATCAACCACCGTCAGGACCTGCGCGAGCAGCTGAAGGCGCTCGGTGTGTCGGAGGTGGACTGCGTGTTCAACACGTACAGCACCGAGGCCTACTGGGACGTGATGGTGGACGCGGTCGCACCGCAGGGGCGCATCGTCTCCATCGTGGAGACTCACGGGCCGGTGGACCTCGGGAAGCTCATGCGAAAGAGCGCCACCTTCGCGTGGGAGTTCATGTTCACGCGACCAATGTTCCAGACGTCGGACATGCTCGAGCAGCACCACATCCTCAGACGCGTGGCCGGCTGGGTGGACAACAAGCACCTGCGCACGACCCTCACCGAGCGCCTCTCCCCCATCAGCGCGGCCACGCTGCGCCAGGCGCACGCGAAGGTGGAG
>JAKEEX010000630.1 GCA_022616315.1 Myxococcaceae bacterium | reverse complement strand
CGGTAGGCGTCGTTGCCGAGCACATAGCGCTGGTCCGCGTCGATGTACGCGATGAGCGTGGGGAGGGAATCCACCACGAGCCGCAGCCGCGCCTCGCGCGGCGCGACACGCTCCCCCGCCGGGCGCGCGAGCTCCGGCCGCTCCCCGGGGTGGGCGAGGACCGCCGCCGATGCCATTCCCATGCAGCTGGCCAGGACGAGGCCCTCGGTGGTGTGGACCTCCACCCCGCTGGCCTGCGCCATCTGCAGGATGACCGCCTGGAGCAGCGGGTACTCGCACGCCACCGCGCCCGTCGCGTACCCGAGCCACCGGCGCTGCTGTCCGTGAGCCTCGGCCACGGGGCTGCAGGCGGGGGACGCCGGGGATGCGGGAGGGCCTTCGGGGGGCCGCAGCGCGTGCGCCAGCCCCGCCAGCAGGGCCGGGAGCGTGTCCACGAGCTCCACCCGCGTGAGGTCAGGACGGGGAGCGAGCGGGCGCACCTACTCGAGCCAGCGCTCGATGATGGCGTCCTGTTGCTGCTCGAGGAGGTCTGCGAGGGTCATCTCTGAGGAAGGCTGGCCAGCGCGCGGCAGACGGGGAAGGCCCTGGGGGGACGGTGCCCGCTGACCAACGGCGCAGGGCGCCTGCCGTGCCGTCCCTCGACGAGGCGGCGTTCGAGGCGCTCGCACGGGCTGAGGGCAACCGGCCATTCCCAGCGCGCGCTCTGCATCACGAGCAAGGCGTGCGAGAGGGGATGGAGCAGAACGAGCCGATGTCGATGCTGTCACCAGGGCAGCGGGTCGTCTCGATGGAAGAAGCGACCGGTCGGTCCATCAACACCGAGCGTCGCCAGCCGCGCGCTCGTCTTTCCGCTGCCCACGACCTCGTCGGGCGCGTGGGGACCGCCGAGCTCGGTCTTCACCCACCCGGGGTGGATGGAGTTCACCTTGATCCGCGTGCCGCGCAGCGCATCGGCGAGGTGGACCGTGAACGCGTTCAGCGCCGTCTTGGATGCGTTGTAGGCGAACGCCTTGGCGGGGCCGATGGGCGAGCCGTCCGCAGAGTGCACGGAGAGCGAGCCGAGAATGCTCGAGACGTTCACGACCCGCCCGGCCTCCGACTTCTCGAGGAGCGGCAGCAGGGCTCGGGTCAGGCGGACCACGGCGAAGACGTTCACGGCGAACGTGTCCT
>JAKEEX010000629.1 GCA_022616315.1 Myxococcaceae bacterium | reverse complement strand
GGTCGAACTCCCGCTCGCCGGGGCGCGTGAAGAGCTTGTAGCCGGTGTAGCGGCCCGACACGACCGATGCCCGCGCGTAGGTCTGCAGGCTCAAGGTGGGCGAGAACGTCCACTCGAGCCGGGCCTCGAGCGCAGAGGTGACGCTGGAGATGCGCGAGAACAGATACCGCCGTCCGAAGGTGTCAGCGGCCGCCGCGTCGTCCCACGCGTCGACGTACTGGGCATCCCTCTCCGCCAGGTAGACGAAGGGTTTGAGCCGGAAGGAGAGGAACGGAAGCGGCTCGCCCTCCACGGACGCGTTGAGCAGCCAGTCCTCGCCGCCCGCCGTGGAGCCGCCCACCGCGGCGGTCACGTTGGCACGCAGGCGCTCGCGCACATCCGTCCCCGCAATCAGGTTGAGCCCCACGTCGAGTGGGCCCGATGCCAGCGGTCCGCCGCGCAGCAACCGGTCGTCCTTGCCCGGCAGGTAGGCCATGAAGACGACGCCCACCGGCAGAAAGCCGTGCGTCAGCGCGGAAAAGTCCGCGTTGAAGTCCGGAGCGAGCAGCTCGCCCCCGAAGTTGGTGCGCGCGGTCAGGTGGGTGGTGAGGGTCCAGTTCCGCAGGAGCGGCCCGGGTGTCTGGTCCTGCCACTGCAGCCTGGTGCCGAGCGTGGCCTCGTCCGCGCGGTTCTGGAAGCCCAGGTCGTTCACCTCGAAGCCCGGCGAGACGAAGCTGCCGCGCGCCTCCCAGTTGAAGAAGCGGTCGCCGCTGCGTCCCACGCGCAGCTCACCCGCTGCGCCATCGAGGTGCATGGCGTCCATGTCCACCCCCAGGTGGCGCGCGTCGGGTCGCTGCGCATAGCGGGTGAAGTTCTCCTGCAGCGTGGTGATGGACTCCCGGCTTCCCTCCACGTGGCTGGCGAGCAGCTGGCCGGAGACGTGGTACGCGTCATCGAGGAAGCGCACACTCCAGTCCGCGCCCCCCGCGAAGGCGTTGCGCCCGAGCAGCCCCTGCAGCGGCCCCTCCAGCCGGCGATTCACGGTGGTGCCCGTCAGTCCCAGCTTGGTGGAGCCGCCGGCCAGCTCCTGCTGGGCCCTCGCCACCAGCAGGTGCGTGAGCGGCTGCACCGTGCGGCGCTCCGTCAGCAGACGCCCGCCTGCGTCCGCATAGCGCTCGTCCACCGCGCCGGTGAGCGCATCGAGCAGCCCGAAGGAGGTGCCCTGCGCGGTCCGTCCGCTCAGCTTGAGCGCGCCATAGATGGGCGTCTCGTCCGGGCGGTCCACGGCCTCCGCTCCGGCGGGGCGCTCGGGCTCCGCTGTGGGAGGGGCGCCAATGCGGCGTGTGTAGAAGAGGGCGGGCGCGCTGACCCCGTATCCGAGCCCGCTGTCGGTCCCCTGGCCGCCGAAGAGGTCCAGCCCCTCGAGGAAGAAGGGACGCTGCTCGGGGAAGAAGAGCTGCTGGTCGGTGAGGTTCACCTGCGCAGGGTCCGCCTCCACCTGGCCGAAGTCCGGGAGGGCGGTGGCGGTGAGCTGCAGACCGGGGCTGACCTGCCACTTCACGTCCGCGCCAGCGTGAAGGCGCAAGGGGGCAGAGGGAGCGAGGAGACTGCTCGAAGGCTGCGCGAGGGTCGCCCCGCTCGCCACGTAGGGACGCACCTCCAGGTGGGCCGGGGGTTGCAGCCTCTCGCCGAGCACCAGCTCGCCGAAGCGCGAGACGTGCACACCCTGGTTCACGGGGATGCGTTGCCACGCGCTCGTTTCCCGCTCGCGGAACACGAAGCGGGTGAGCTGCAGGCCCCAGCGCTCCGCGCTTCCGTCGAAGCGCAGCTGACTCAGCGGGATGGCGAGCTCCACCGTCCACCCCTCTCCATCCACCTGCACCGCGCTCCGCCAGACCGCGTCCCACCGCGCGTCCTGCTCCACGTCGTCGTAGTAGAGGACGTCCCGCTGCACGCCCGCCGCATTCACGCGGAAGGCCTGGGCTGTCCGCCGGTCGTGGTTGCCGTCCACCGCCACCTCGAACCAGTCCGCCTGGGACTCCATGTCCCTGCGTGTCAGGTGACGCTGGATGCGCTCGGGCTCGCTGTCTCGCAGGCGCGCGCCCACGTAGAGGTGGGTCCCGTCCCGCGCCACACGCACCTCGGTGGGGTGGCGCGCCGGGGCTCCCTCCACCGGCTGCAGCTGGACGAAATCGGCGAGCACGGGGACCGTGGCCCACAGCGGCTCGTCCAGGCGCCCGTCCAGCAGCGGCGGAGTGGCGGCCACCTGCACTTGGGCGACGCGGGAGCCCTGCGGAGACTCCGCTCCGCGAGGCACCGTCGAAGCGGCGACGTCGTTGGCGAGCGCACTCTCCGCGCCCAGGAGAAGCAGGACCTTCAGCGAGGCAAGCAGTCGTCCCATGACAGGGAGGAACGCTAGGGAGGAGGCTGAAGGGGGCCTATGCTCCTGGGACGAGGTGCTCGCGCCGGGGGATGGAACGGCAGGCGCTTGGGACGGGGAACGGCCCCGGCGTCACACCGTCCCGCCCATCCACGTGCGCATCCGGTCGCGATAGCTGCGGCTGAGCGTCAGCTGACGCCCGCCCTCCAGCTTCACCGTGCAATCTCCGCCGAGCAGCGGCTCGAGCGAGCGGATGCGGTCCACGTTGACGATGGTGGAGCGGTGGATGCGCACGAAGCGCGCCGGGTCCAGCTGCGCCTCCGTCTCCGCCATCGTCTGGCGCATGAGGTGGCTCTGGGCGCCGCACTGCAGGCTGACGTAGTTGCCGGCGGCCTCCACGTAGTCGACTTCGGCCACACGCACGAAGGTGAGCCGCGCGCCGTCCTTCACCACCAGGCGCTCGGGGTAGACGCGACGCGTCCGCAGCTCGTCGAGGGCGGCGAGCACCTCCGTGCTGAGCTCCCTGCGCCGGTCTCGACGCACCCGCTCGCGCGCCCACTGCAGCGTGGCGCGGAAGCGGTCCGCGTCGAAGGGCTTGAGCAGGTAGTCGAGCGCGCGGACCTCGAAGGCGCGCATGGCGTAGCGGTCGTGCGCTGTGACGAAGACCACGACCGGAAGCTGCTCGGGGGCGAGGCCTTCCAGCACCTCGAAGCCATCCACCTCGGGCATCTGCACGTCGAGGAAGAGCAGGTCCACTCCGCCGCGCTCGAGCACCTCGCGCGCCTCCTGGCCACCCTTGCACTCGCCCACCAGGGCGATGTCCGGCTCCTTCTGCAGCAACATCCTCAGCCGGTCGCGGGCCAGCTGCTCGTCGTCCACGATGAGTGTGCGCATTCCCTCCATGGCCGCCTCCTTCAGGCCCCCGCCCAGCCGGTGCGGAAGGGAAACGAGACGGCCACCTCGAAGCCTCCGCCGGGCCGGTTGCCGAATGCGAGCGCGTGTCCCTCCCCGTACAACCCCTCAAGCCGTTCGCGCGTGTTCTGCAGTCCCACGCCGAGCTGGAGCGGGGTATCCCCACCGGACAGCCCCGGCCCGTCGTCCCGGACGCACACCTCGAGCGCATCCCCGCTGCGGTGCACCTGCACTTCGACCCGCCCGGGCGCCACCCTTCGGGCCACCCCGTGCCGGATGGCGTTCTCCACCAGGGGCTGCAGGAGGAGGCTCGGCACCCGGGCGTCGAGCGTCTCGGGGGCGACGTCGAGCACCACCGTGAGGTTCTCACCGAAGCGCCGCCGCTCGATGTCCAGGTAGGGGGCGAGGTACTCCAGCTCGCGCCGCAGCGACACCTCCTGGGTGCCCACGCTCTCCAGCGCGAAGCGAAGCAGCTCCGACAGCCGCGCGAGCATCCGGTCCGCCGCATCCACGTCCTGGTGCATGAGCGAGGAGATGGCGTGCAGGGTGTTGAAGAGGAAGTGTGGCTGCATCTGGACCTGCAGGAGCTGCAGCTGCGCCTGCGCGAGCTGCGTCTCGAGCTTCGAGGCCGTCAGCATCCGGAGGCGTGAATCCCGGTAGTAGTCGAAGGCGTGAACCAGCCCCACCATCGTCAGGTAGATGGGGACTCCCCAGGGCAGGCACACGAGGAAGACCGACCGTCCGTGCGCGAGCACGTCGAGCGGCAGCCCCAGCACCACGCGCTCCGTCACGAAGTCCACCAGGAGGTGCCCGCTCACCTGCAGGCCGGTGGCGACGACGCCCAGCACGAGATGGACCGCCACGGCACGCGCCCACCCCAGCCGTCCGATGGACAGGCGGCGCGCCACCCGGAGGATGAGGGGGGAGAGCGCCGCCCACGCGTACCAGTTGACGAGGGAGGACCACACGAGCTCCCCGAACGTGAGCGCGTGCAGCTCGGCCGGCCATCCATCGTGCTTCACCTGCGAGGTGAGGAAGTGCTGACCGGCCGTCGCGAGCGCGAGCGCCGTCCAGCCCAACAGGGCGAGCAGCCAGATAGGCGGACGACGCAGCAGCGGGACGACGTACTGCGACGGTGCACGGGAGGCCAGGAGGGAGGAGTCCACGGTCCTGCGAGTCTATCGCGCCATCCGCCGCCTCGTTGGCGATCAGCCTCGAGGAGAGGAGCACGCCTTCCATTCGGAGTTAGGCCGAATCATCGACGAGCGAATGCCTCGTCCCGACGCTATCGTGACGACTCTGGAGGAGACGTTGATGCACCCAGCGATCGTGTCGGCCCTTTCCTCGTTCCCGCGCCAGCTCGAGGAGCTGTTCGCGATGGTTCCGAAGAACGACGCTCATTGGGCTCCCGACTCGTGGGAGGGGATTCCCAGCGAAACGCTCACCGCGCTCGAGCAGCTCTGCCACGTGCGCGACATCGAGATCGACGGCTATCAGGTCCGGCTCCGGCGTCTGCTGGAGGAGTCGAACCCGACGCTGGCGTCGATCGACAGCTACGAGCTGGCCAGACAGCGGCGGTACGCCCAGGCGGACCCGGCCGACGCGCTGGGCGCCTTCGCCAGGGCCCGTGCCGTTACCGTCGACCTGGTGCGGGGCCTGTCGGAGGAGCAGCTGTCCCGGCAGGGATTCTTCGAAGGCTACGGGCCGGTCACCGTGCGGAGCATCATCCATTTCCTGTGCAGTCACGATCAGCAGCACCTGGCCGGTATTCAGTGGCTGCTCGGGAAGATGCACGCGCGCGTGAACGGGTAGTCGAGTCACCTCGCGGCGAGGTGGGTGGACGCCCAGTCTTCCGGCGTCAGCTTGCGAAAGCGCGCCAGCTGTGGCCCGGCGTCCGACCGTTCACCAACGAGCGCGGACCCTGTCTTCCGGTACGTCTCCCCCCTCCCCACAGGTGCACACCTTGCCCGTGATGGAGCCGGCAGTGGCGACCCTGTCCGGGAGGTGGGGATGCGAGGAGATGGCACGCGCCCTTGGCTGGTGGCTGCGGGCATCCTGACGCTCGCCCTCTACGCGCTCGCGCCCGCGTGCAACATCTTCGTGGATGGGGGCGTGCCTCGGAGGGGCCTGGGCGCGTGCGACCGCGATGACCAGTGTCGCGAAGGCCGGGTGTGCGTGGATGGCGCGTGCCAGGAGCCGGATGACGGCTCAGGGCCGGCGTGTGGCGTGGACCCGGACTGCCCGTCGGGGAAGGAATGCGAGGACGGCTGGTGCAGACACCGCAGGG
>JAKEEX010000628.1 GCA_022616315.1 Myxococcaceae bacterium | reverse complement strand
CCGCGCTGGCGTAGCGCTCCGAGAGTGCCGGTGCCGTGGCTCGACGCACCACCGCTCCGAGCGGCCCTGGCAGCGCGACCCCCCCCCGGTCCGGGCGGGCGGCCCATCACCATCGCATGCAGGAGCGCGCCCACTGCGTACACGTCCATCCGTGGGTCCGGTGCAGCCCCGGTGAGCGCCTCCGGGGCCACGTAACCCGGCGTGCCGGCTGCAATGTGGGGTGCCGTCACCGCGGAGAGGGAGGCGCCGCGCGCGATGCCGAAGTCCGCCAGCTTCACCTGCCCGTCCTCGCCCATCAGCACGTTTCGTGGAGTGACGTCCCTGTGCACCACGCCCCGTGCGTGGGCATACGTGAGCGCATCGCACAGCTGGACCGCGACCCTGACGGCTCTCTCGGGCGGGAGTGGGAGCAGCTCTGCCAGCGGGCGCCCCTCCACGAGCTCCATGACGAGGTAGGGCTCTCCCTCGTCCTCCCCGAAGTCGTGCACCGCGACGATGCCCGGGTGCGCGAGGAGGGCGAGCGCCCGCGCCTCCCGCTCGAAGCGCGCCCGCGCCTCTACGTCCGCGGCGTGCTCCGCAGGGAGGAACTTCACGGCCACATGACGGCCGAGGCGCACGTGGCGTGCGCGGAAGACGCGCCCCATTCCACCGCGACCAATCTCCTCCTCCAATTCCAGTGGCCCCACCCTTGCCACATCAGCACCCGCGTTGCCGAGGAGGCAGGACGGGCACGCCTCGAGCCGGGCAGCGACGACGGCCGCGCCACAACGGACGCATGCCCCGCTCATGTCCGCAGTACCCGGAGCAGCTCCGCCAGCTCCGCCTCCGCCGCCTCGGGGCCATCCACCGTGTCGATAACCTCCTCGCGGACCAGCTCGCGGTATCGCACCCGAGCGCGGTGGAGAAACGTCTTGAGCTGCGGGAGCGTCATGTCATGCGTCGCGGCTGCGTCGCGGTAGCTCGGCGTTTCCGCGCCTGGGCGGAAGAACTGCAGCACCAGCGCGAAGGGGCCTCGGCGGACACCGCCCTCGTACTCGGCTCGCAGGCGCTGCAGTGCACGCTCCATCACGCGCACGGCCCACTCCCGGTGGAACGCGTCCTCAGGGCTGGAGGCGTCATCGTCCACGAGGCGCTCGATGTCCTCGGGTTCGAGTGGCACCACGACCGCACCGCCACCGCGCCTGGCCGCCTGCGCGCGCTCATGCTCGCTCGCCAGGTGGTTGCGTGCGGCCGTCAGAAGATACGCGCGCAGTCGCCCCTTCTCCGGGTTCACGCGCGCCACGAAGTCATGCTCGAGCAGGCGCGCGCAGAGGCCCTGCACGGCGTCACGGGCTTCCTCCGCATCCAGTCCCTGCCGCCGCACGAAGGCGTAGAGCGGCCGCCAGTACGCGCCGAGCAGCTGTGCGAGCGCCTCCCGGCGTGCCTCGGGTGAGGTGCGGGACGCCTGGATGAGAGTCCAGCGCGTGGTGGGAAAGAGGCTCTGCCTGGCCCCGGCGGGCTCGCTGCTCATGCGTGCGGAGCTTCGCGTGGAGCGGGGGGCGCTGTCATTTACTGAAGGCGCTCAGGGGGGCACGCCCCGTGCGTACTGCTTCCGCGACCCGGACTGGAGCATCTTCGAGGCCCGCTAGGACTCTGCGCGCGGCAAGTCATCCACCGCGTGATTCAGCGCTCCTCGCCTACATCCGGCCGGACGTACGCTTTGTCCTCGAGATACGCCGGGCGACGCCGCCCTTCGAGACCGCCTTCCTCCTCTGCCCAGCAGCTGTTGCGCCTTTCGAACCGAGCTGCCGCGGCCTGTATGCGCTGATGGTGAGGGCGGTGGAGGTCGTGCGCTTCGCCTTCGCTCGAGCAGCAGAAGGGAAGAGGAAGCGCACCTCCATCGTGGCACCAAGCGCCTCACTGATGCGCTGAAGCATGGGCAGCTTGGGTGTCACCTTGCCGGATTCGATGCGAGCGACGTGTGGCTGCCTGAGGCCCGCTCGGACCGCGAGCTGCTCCTGTGAGAGGTGCGCGGACTTGCGAGCTTCGCGCACGAGCCGCGCGAGACTGAGCCGGTCGAACTCTGCAGCGAAATCGAGGTCCTTCTCGCGCTGCTCCGTGATGTGGTCGTCCAGGTAGCTGCCGAGGACGGAGTGCTTGGCGGAACGAGTCATGACTTCTTCCTTTTGCTCTCAATGGACGACGTCTCGGCTGCTGCGACTTCGGCGAGGACCTCCTTCATGCGCTCGGTCGCGACTTCAATCTCCCGCAGAGGAGCCTTCTGACCCCGCTTGCGGTAGGCGTGCAGGAGCACCATCTCCGGGCCACTGATGACGACGTAGAAGACGCGCTCCGCCGAAACCTTCAACTCCCACAGCTTTCCCTTGATCTGCCGGGTGACAACCCCGGCCTCCGAGAGCGACTCGGCGCCCTGGACGTCGAGGAGCTCGGAGAGGACCTGTGCGCGCTCCTTCGAGGGGAGCGCGTTGATGTACTCGCGGACGTACTCCCGCCCGGAGATGGGCGAGGCGTAGTAGCGGATTCGCACACAAGGATCATACCGCTGAAGGTATGAATGAAGCTATACCAGGAAAGGTATATAGGTTCCGCAGGGAACGAAGGGCCCGGGCACTCGCTGGTAGTACGGGCAGGCCGCCCGAAGGGGCGCGACGCGCCTTACCGCCCCTCTCCTTCGCCCGACCAGACGTTCGCCTTGCCCTCGAGCGGACCGCGCTGGGGTCTGACGATGCAGAAGCGCTGACCGGTGGGGGCCTCCATCACCCACCAGCGCTTCACGAAGGCCACCCTCTTCGCGCCCAGTGCCTCCAGCCGCTTCACCTCCGCCTCGAGGTCGTTGCTCTCGATGTCGAGGTGGATGCGGCTCGGGTGGTCCACCTTCTGCAGCAGGACCATCGGCTCGTCGTCACCCGACTCGAGCTCCCGGTAGTCGCCCGAGTCCGGCGTCACGGGCTTGACCGGCCGTCCGAGCGCGCGACTCCAGAACTCCGTCGCCGCATCGATGTCGTTCGTGTTGCAGTCGATGATGAAGTTGCTGAGCCGGCTCAGGTGCACGAAAGGCTCCCCTCGGAGAATGGATGGAGGAGCATAGGCGGAACGCTCCTGCCGGGGAGCGCCCCTCGGGACTGTCACCGGCCCCCGGCCCACCCGAGTGGGTAACGGCGCTGTAACGCCCATGGAACTCCCCCCGCCCATCCTCGCGGGCGAACTGGGAGGGGTGCCATGACTCAAGCCTTACGTCTCTTCACCGTCGTCTCCATCCTCGCCGCAACGGCTGCACTGGCAGACGAGAGCGGCACCATCCGCGGGACCGTCCGCGCCAAGGACTCGAAGGGGCCTCTCCCGGAGGCCACCGTCACCGTCACGGGGACGGACAAGGTCGTCTCCACGGACGAGGAGGG
>JAKEEX010000627.1 GCA_022616315.1 Myxococcaceae bacterium | reverse complement strand
CGAGGCCGAGCGCACGGCTGCGCGCCAGGCCTTCCGCGCGAAGCTCGCCGAGAAGCGGGAGGCGCTCCTCGCCGAGTACGACGCGAACCACGATGGCGTCCTCGATATGGCAGAGCGCGCCAACATCCGTGCGGACAGGCTGCAGGCATGGCTGGACCGCCGCGCGGCGCTCATCACCCAGTACGACACAAACGGGGACGGAGTGCTGAGCCCCGAGGAGGCGCTGCCACTGCGCAAGGCCATCCAGGACCGCATCATCAACGGCCACGACGCCGAGTAGTGCCCGGGTCCGTGCCGGCGGCGCTTCACCGGCGACCCGAGCTCCTGCGCCCGCCTCGCGCTCCAGCGTGGCGGGCGCAGTGCTTTCCGGGGTGGGTGCACATTGCCCTCACCCCGTCCCTCTCCCAGGGGGAGAGGGGAAGGTGGGTCGGGGGGTGACGTGGGTCAGACCCTCAGCCGGAGCAGCTCGAGCGCTCGGCGGACGCTTGCCTCACGCACCGCGCTGCGGTCCCCCGGGAACACGGTGCGCTCCACCTGCGTGGGCTGACCTCGCCTCGTCGTTGCGATGAAGACGAGGCCCACCGGCTTGGTGGGCGTCCCGCCCCCGGGGCCCGCGATTCCCGTGACGGACACCGCGAGGTCCGCGCGCGAGCGTGCCAGTGCTCCCTCCGCGAGGGCCGCGGCCACCTCCGCGCTCACCGCGCCGTGCGCTGCGAGGAGCGCCCCGGGAACGCCGAGCAGCTCCGTCTTCGCTTCGTTGGAGTACGTGACGAAGCCGCGCTCCACCACGTCCGACGCACCGGCGACGGCGGTGAGGCACGCGGACACGAGCCCCCCCGTGCACGACTCCGCGGTGACGACACGGAGGCCTGCGCGCCTGCACGCGGCGAGCAGCGCCTCCGCCTGCTGAAGCATGGGCTCGGGGAACATGGGCCCTCCCTTCGCTGCTTGTAGCGCAGGGAGGACCCCGGGAGTCAGGGGGGCGACACCTGCTCGATGGGGCCCAGGCCCAGGTCCGCCACCTGCTGGCGGATGGTGTCCGGGTCGCCCACCAGCACGATCTTCATCAGCTCGGGCTGGAAGTAGGTGGTCGCCGCCTGCTGCACCTGGGGCAGGTCCGCGGACTCGAGCCCCTTCACCAGACGGCCCACGCGATCGAGCGGCTGGTCCTTGAGGTAGATGGCCGCCGCGGTGGCCGTCAGGCCCTCCACGGTCTCGAACGAGCCCGGCACCGAGCGGATGACGCCCTCGCGCGCGGCCTCGAGCTCCTCCTTCGTGATGGGCCGCGCCTTCAGGCCCTTCAGCTCACCGTAGAACTCCTGCACGGCGGGGCCGGTGACGTCCGCGCGGACCGCGCTGCTCGCGCTGAGAGGGCCCACGCCCTTGCGCGCGTCCACGCCCGCACCCGCGCCGTACGTGTAGCCCTTGGCCTCGCGCAGGTTCATGTTGAGCCGGCTGCCGAAGAAGCCTCCGAACACGGTGCTGGCCAGCTCCAGCGCCTCCTCGTCGGGGTTGCCCGCGGCGAGCGCCGGACGCCCCATCACGACGATGGTCTGGTTGAGGCCCGGCTTGGGGACGAGCACCACGTTCTTCCGAGGCTGCACCTTCGGCGCCGGTGGCGTCTTCTGCGGCGTGGCTGCGCTCTTCCAGTCACCGAAGGACTTCTGCGCGAGTGCCTGTGCCTCCTCGAGCGTGATGTCCCCCGAGGCCACGACCGCGCACGCCTTCGGGCCCAGATGCCGTCGCAGGTAACTCTTCACGTCAGCGAGCGTCAGGCTTCCCACCGAGCGCGGTGTGCCGCTGGACAGGTGGCCGTAGGGGTGGCTCCCGCCGTACGCGACCTCGGCGAAGGCTTGCTGCGCGAGGAAGCCGGGGCTGCCCGTCTGCTGCGCCAGGTTCGCCAGCTGCTGCTTCTTGCGCCGGTCGAAGTCCTTCTGCACGAGGTTGGGCTTGCGAACCACGTCCGCGAGGAGCGCGAGCGCCGCGCCCGCGTTGCGCTTGAGGACCGTGGTGCCCACCTGCGAGCCATCCGCGCCCACGCTGAGCGAAGGAGAGGCTCCCAGGTTGGCGAAGGCGTCATCCAGCTGCAGCGCGTCCTTGCCGGCCGCTCCCTCCAGCAGCATGGCGTAAGAGAGGTTGGCGAGGCCCGCCTTGCCCTTCGGGTCCGACGCCGCGCCGGCCTGGCAGGCCACGCTGAAGCTCACGAGTGGGAGCTCGCGGCGCGTACTCACGAGCACGCCCATGCCGTTGGGGAGGCTCGCCCTCTGGAAGGTGGGAAGCACGAGCTCGGGCGACTGATCCGGCTGGGGTGCCGAAGCGCGCCAGGCCTCCTCGCGGGCGGGCTCCGCGGCCTGCGGAGGCGGTGCTTCGGGTCGCGGCTCGGGCCCGGCCCTGCATGCGGTCAGCGCAACGAGGAGGAGCGCGGTGAGGACGTTGGAGCGGCGCATCTCAGTGGCCCTCCTTTGCGGGTGCGGGTGCGGGTGCGGGTGCGGTCCGGGACTGCGGGGCAGCGGGGCCCTTGGGTGGGGGGACGGCGTGCATCACGACACGGTTCGAGGCGAGCGCCTCGCGCGCGAAGGCCTGCACGCTCTGGGGAGTGACCGCGTCGTAGCGCGCGAGGTCCCAGTCCAGCCGTCCAGGGTCACCCAGGTAGTGGTTGTACGTCTGCAGCTGGTCGGCCTTGCCACCGAAGCCGCCCACCTTCTGCAGGCCCCGGATGCGGCCGGTCTCCAGCTTGTTCCTCACGCGCTGCACCTCCTCCGCCGTCACGCCGTTCTTGCGCACGTCCTCGAGGACCGCATCGATCTCCGCGAGCAGCTGGTCCGTGGTGACGCCGGGACGCGCCGTGGCCTCGATGGTGAAGACGGACTGCGCACCCAGGCTCTGCTGCGTGGCGCTGACCGACTGCGCGAGCTGCTTGTCGAAGACGAGCCGCTCGTAGAGCCGGCTGGACTTGCCGGAGCCGAGGACCGCGGCGAGCACGTCCGCCGTGGCGTCCCCTTCCTGGTAGATGGCGGGGGTGAGCCAGCCGACGAACACCTTCGGCAGCGTGGCCACCTGCTCTGCGTGGCGCAGGACCACCGGCTCCTTCAGCGTCACCGGGCCCACGTGGGGCGGCTTCGGCCTCGGTGGCGAGGGCAGGCTTCCGAAGTACTTCTCGATGAGGCGACGGGCCTCCGCCTCGTCGAAGTCCCCCACCACCGCGAGGGTGGCGTTGGAGGGCGCGTACCATTTCCTGAAGAAGGCGCGCACGTCCTCGAGCGAGGCCGCCTCGAGGTCCTTCATGGAGCCGATGACGACGCCGGAGTAGGGGTGGGGCGATGGGAAGAGGGCCTGCCAGAACTCCTCCTCGGCCAGGCCATAGGGCGCCGTCTCCGTGCTCTGGCGTCGCTCGTTCTTCACCACCTCCCTCTGGTTGCCCAGCTTCTCCTCCGTGAGCGCGTCCAGGAGGAAGCCCATCCGGTCGCTCTCGAGCCAGAGTGCCGTCGCCAGGTGGTTGCTCGGCACCGTCTCGAAGTAGTTGGTGCGGTCGAAGTTGGTGGTGCCGTTGAGCTCGCTCGCGCCGAGCTGCTCGAGCCGGGAGATGTGGACGTCGTCCCCCACGTTCTTCGAGCCCTGGAACATCATGTGCTCGAAGAGGTGCGCGAAGCCGGTGCGCCCCGGCTGCTCGTGGAGGGCGCCGACGTGGTACCAGAGGTTGACGGCCACCACCGGCAGCCGGCGGTCCTGGGAGAGGATGACCTCCAGGCCGTTGTCGAGCTTGTACGTCTCGAAGGGGATGGCGGGCGCCTCGCCCTTGGGCGCCTGTGCGAGCGCGGGCAACGCGGGAGCGAGCAGCAGGGCTGCCAGGAGGCCTCTCATCGCGGGTCCTTCCGTCAGGTGTTGAGGAGTCGAGCGGGGGGCGGGCCTAGCACGCATTTTCCCCGCGCGGCACCGGGCTTGTTACTGTGCGTCCGCCATGAACGCTCCCGACACCGAGGCGTCCTACGCGCAGTGGTACGAGCAGGCGTGGGCCGACCGGGACGAAGGAATCTATCCTCAGCTCTTCCCCACCATCCGCCCCGACGTCTTCACCCTGGACCAGACGGACTCGCTGCAGGCGTGGCTCGAGTCCGACATCGCCGAGGTGGGTGAGGCCGACCCGGCCTGGGGTGCCTTCGGGGTGCGCGTGTCACCGCCGAGCGAGGGCATCCCCGTCTGGACGTACGTCACGAGCGGCCTGTCCAACCCCTTCACCGTGGCGCCCGGCGGCGAGTACTCGCCCGAGGGGCCGAGCGGCATCGGGTACGAGCTCGTCATCCATACGCCCGAGGAGGCGCGCTGGCCCATCCTCCGGCTGCTGGACATGATGGCGTACAACCTCGTGTGCCTCCGCGCGTTCGCGCCGGGCGGCCGCTTCCAGGTGGAGGGCACCCTGGACGGTGGCGACAGCAAGCTGACCGGCTTCGTCTTCCTGCCGAGCCCCCTGGCTCCGGAGGGCTTCCAGCTTCCCAGCGGCCGCGTGCAGCTGCTCACCGCGGTGGGCGTCACCCGCAACGAGATGGCGTTCGCGCGCTCCAACGGCGTGGACAAGCTGCTGGACAAGCTGGACACGCAGGGCACGGGGATCGCCACCGTCCCGGAGCGCGACGAGGTGAAGCTGTCCGAGCTGTGAGCGAGCTCCCCATGCGTCTGGTACTCCTCATCGCGGTGCTCGCATTCGCGGGCTGCAAGCGCCCGGCGGCGGAAGCGGCGCCTCCCTTCGCGCTCACGCCCTGCAGGCTCGACGGCGTCGCCTCGCAGCTGAGGTGCGGCACGGTGGAGGTGTGGGAGGACCGCGCGGCGAAGCAGGGCAGAAGGCTGAAGCTGAAGGTGGCGGTGGCTCCCGCGCTGGCGCCGCAGCCGGAGCCCGACGCGGTCTTCGTGCTCGCGGGCGGACCGGGGCAGGCCGCCACCGAGGTGGCCTCCGCCATGCTCCCGGCGCTCGAGCGGGTCCGGCGCAAGCGCGACATCGTCTTCGTGGACCAGCGCGGGACCGGCGCCTCCAACGGCCTGGACTGCATGGAGCCTTCGCCGGACGCGGGGCTCGCCGAGCGACTGACCCAGGACATGCCCGTCGAGGCGCTGCGTCGGTGCCTCGCCGGCTACGACGCGGACGTGCGTCTCTACTCCACACCGCTCGCCATGGACGACCTGGACGAGGTGCGCGAGGTGCTGGGCTACCCGCGCATCAACCTCTACGGCGTCTCCTACGGGACACGCGCGGCGCTCGAGTACCTGCGCCGCCACGGCGACCACGCGCGCACCGCCGTCCTGGACGGAGTGGCGCCCATGTCGCTGTACCTCCCGCTCTCCCCGGCCAGGGATGCGCAGCGCGCGCTGGAGCTGCTCTTCCGTCACTGCGCGGAGGACGCCGTGTGTGATGGCGCGTTCCCGCGACTCTCGGAGCGCTTCCAGGCGCTGCTCACGCGGCTCGAGCGGACGCCGGAGCATGTGCGCGCTCCGCACCCGGTCACGGGCGAGCCTCTCGAGGTGACGGTGGACAGGGAGCTGTTCGTGGGCAACCTGCGCGCGCTGCTGTACGTCCCCGAGATGAGCGCGCTCGCGCCCCTCCTCATCGACCGCGCCGAGCGGGGGGACTGGAGGCCCTTCCTCGGCCTCGCAGAGCAGCTGAGCGGCGGCTTCGTCGAGGGGATGTCCCTGGGTCTGTTCCTCTCCGTCGTGTGCACCGAGGATGCGCCTTTCGTCACGCCCGACGCCGTGGCACGCGATGCGGCGGGCACGTGGGTGGGGGAGGGGATGGGGAAGCGCATCCTGGAGGCCTGCGGTGTGTGGCCGAAGGGCGAGCTGCCCGCGGGCTACCGCGAGCCCGTGCGCACGGAGGTGCCCGTGCTGCTCCTCTCGGGGGAGCTGGACCCGGTGACGCCGCCCTCCTGGGGTGAGGACGCGGCGCGCACGCTGACACACAGCCTGCACGTGGTGGTGCCGGCGGTGGGCCATGGCGCCTGGAGCCACGCGTGTGCGCGCGACCTGGTGCGCGACTTCGTGTCCGCGGGGCGCGTGGAGGGCTTGAGGCCCACGTGCGGCGAGGCGGCGAAGCGTCCGCCCTTCTTCATCCACTTTGCCGGGCCCACCCCTTGAAGTGGCACGGCTGCGCGCGAGTGACGCGATGATTCGAGTCCAGGGGCTGCACAAGCGCTTCCGCGACGTCGTGGCGGTGGAGGACGTGTCCTTCGAGGCGCACGACGGCGTCATCACGGGGCTGCTCGGGCCCAACGGGGCAGGCAAGACGACCACGCTCCGTATGCTCTACACGCTCCTGCCACCCGACCGCGGCACGGCGAGCGTGGACGGACACGAAGTGCGCGAGGCTCCCATGGAGGTGCGGCGGCGTCTGGGCGTGCTTCCGGACGCCAGAGGGCTCTACCCGCGCCTCACCGCGCGAGAGCACCTGCGCTACTGGGGGCAGCTGCACGGGCTCGGCGGGGCGGCGCTGGAGCACCGGTGCGACGAGCTCCTGGAGCTGCTCGACATCCGGGAGCTCGCCGGGAGACGGTGCGAGGGCTTCAGCCAGGGTGAGCGCATGAAGGTGGCCATCGGGCGGGCGCTCGTGCACGCGCCTCGGAACGTGCTGCTCGACGAGCCGAGCAACGGCCTGGACGTCATGAGCGTGCGTGCGCTGCGCGAGGTCATCCGCCGGCTGAAGGCCGAGGGGCGCTGCGTGGTCTTCTCCAGCCACGTGATGCAGGAGGTGGCGTTGCTGTGCGACCGGGTGGTGGTGGTGGCGCGGGGGAGGGTGGTCGCGGAGGGGACTCCCGAGGAGCTCAAGACACGGACGGGCAAGGAGAGCCTGGAGGAGGCCTTCGTCGCGGCCATCGGCTCGGACGCAGGGCTCGCGGCATGAAGGTTCTTCTCTCGCAGGTGTGGGCGGTGCTGCGCGCCGAGTGGCTGCTGCACTTCCGCGACCGCCGTGCGCTGGTGTCCGCGCTCCTGGTGCCCTTGATGGGGCCGGCCATCTTCCTCGCCACCTTCACGGCGGTGGCGGCGCGCGTGAGCACCGAGCAGGCCCTGGTTCTGCCGGTGGTGGGGCGCGAGCACGCACCGAGCCTCGTGGGCTTCCTCGAGCGCAGCGGCGTCACCGTCCAGGAGGCCCCGGCGGACTACGAGGCGCGCGTGCTGGATGGCCGGCTGGACGTGGTGCTCATCGTCCCGAGCGACTACGGCGAGGCTTTCTCCGGAGGGCGGCCTGCGCAGGTCCAGTTGCTGATGGACCAGTCGCGCACCCGCGCGCAGGCCCCGATGCGCCGCGCGCGGATCCTGCTGGAGACCTACAGCGCGACCATCGGGGCCCAGAGGTTGCTGGCGCGGGGTGTGTCCCCGACTCTCGCGCGTCCCCTGCGCGTGGAGGAGCTGGACCTGTCCACGCCGGAGAAGCTCGCGGCGACGCTGCTGCGCACCATCCCCATCTTCCTGGTGATGGCCGCCTTCGTGGGCGCCATGTCCGTGGCCATCGACACCACGGCAGGTGAGCGCGAGCGTGCCTCGCTGGAGCCGCTGCTTCTCAACCCGGTGGACCGCCGCGCGCTCGTGGTGGGCAAGTGGCTGGCCGCGGTGACGGTGGGGCTGCTGGGGCTGGGAGTGTGTGTCGCCGGCTTCGCGCTCGCCGTGCGGCGGGTGCCGCTGGAGGATCTGGGCGTCAAGGTGGTGCTGGGGCCCGCGGAGGTGGGGCTGTTGTTCATCACGGTGCTGCCGCTGGCGCTGCTGGCGCCCGCGCTGCAGATGCTCGTGGCCATCTTCGCGCGCTCGTTCAAGGAGGCGCAGACGTACCTCACCGGCATCACCTTCCTGCCCGTGGTCCCCGGCGTGGTGCTCACGTTCCGTGCCGTGCAGGACGCGCCGTGGATGTGGGGAGTGCCGGCGCTGGGGCAGGACCTGCTCGTGAGCGCGGTGATGCGCGGGGAGGGTGTGCCCGCGCTCGGTGTATTTCTCAGCACTGCGAGCGCCCTGACCCTGACGGTGGTCCTGCTCGGGACCATCGCACGGCTGCTCGGGCAGGAGCGCATCGTCTTCGGCCGCTGACGCGAACTCCCCTCTCCCCCTGGGAGAGGGATCGCGGCCCTCTCTCAGCGGGCCACAGCTGCTCGCTGGAGATGCAAGAGCGCCGAGCACAGGGGGCATCCCGCGGGCCCATGTGGCGTGTCCCTCCGGTGCGCATCGAGCACGGAGCGCGACACTTCCGCGAGCTCCCTGCGCACCTCGCGCCGCTCCCCCTTCACTCGGGCAATGCGCATGTCGTCGTAGCCCGTCGTCTGATGGCGCATCCAGGCGATGGCGGCCGCCTCGGCGCGCCGCTCGACGGGGATGCTCTCCGTGCGGGCCACCGTGCCGCTGCCCACGGGAGTTGCGTGGGCAGACACGGCCACCGCGAGCAGCTTCGCGTGCGCGCCCCACGAAGGTGAGAAGCGCAGGAACGCTAGCACCGCATTGGCGAACTCCACTTCGTACTCGGCCTGCTCGTGCTCGCGACGACGGGCGTCGGCCGCGCGGCGGCGCGCGTAGGCGGGGGTGGCCCGCTCCTCCTCCAGCGCGGCGCGAGCGCTCTCGACGTGTGGAGCGGGGGCCCACACGCCGCGGCTGAACAGCTTGCGCCCCTTCTTCTCCTGCACCGTCCAGGAGGGTCCGGCCGCCTTCACCCTGCGCGTCAGTCCCGCGTCACCAGGAGGGACCAATACCCAGCCCTCGGGCACCGAGAGCATCTCACCCTCCGCGGTGCGGACCCGCCGTGCGTCCGCGGTGGGGGCCACCACACGTGTCTTCTCCATCGCTCCTCGGCTCCGTCGGCTCGGCCGTCCCATACCGCATGCCCGACGGGGAGAGTACCGTCGACCATCGGAAAGCACGGCGACCGGCCGCCACGACGGCACGCGCCAATCGCGGCGCCGGGCATTAGGTCCAGGCCATGGGCCTGGCCATCGACCGGGAAGACTTTTCAGCCGAGGACTACGCTCGATTCTCCGCGCGGCTCTCGGAGTGCCTCGACGCGCTCGCTTCCCTGCTCGGTCGCGAGGGCTTTGGCGTCGGGCCGCGCACGGTCGGTGCGGAGCTGGAGCTGCACCTGGTGGACCCGGCGGGGCGGCCCCTCCCCATCAACCGAACCGTGCTGGCGCGTACGCTGGACCCGCGGGTGACGGTGGAGCTCGACCGCTTCAACCTCGAGTGCAACGTGCGTTACTCGTCGCTCGCCGGCCGGCCGTTTCGGGCGTTCTCGGCCGAGCTCGAGAGCGCGCTGAGGGAGGTGCAGCGTGCGGCGGCGGGGCTCGGGGCGCGGGCCGTTGCCATCGGCATCCTGCCCACGCTGCGGGAGTCGGACATGCGCAGCGTCGCGCTCACCCAGCTGCCCCGCTATCGCGTCCTCTCGAAGGCGCTTCGCGACCACATGCAGGGAAAGCCCTTCCACGTCCACATCTCAGGTCCGGAGACGCTCACCGTGGAGGCGGACGACGTCACCCTGGAGGGAGCGTGCACGTCGCTCCAGTACCACCTGCGCGTGAACCCGGCAGACTTCGCCCGCTTCTACAACGCAGCACAGCTGGCCACCGGCCCCGTGCTGGCGCTCTGCGGGAACTCGCCACTCTTTCTCGGCAAGAGACTATGGCAGGAGACGAGGGTGGCGCTCTTCCGCCAGGCCACGGATGCCCGCACCGAGGAGGAGGCGGCCTTCGCGCTGCCGACGCGGGTCAGCTTCGGACACGGGTGGGTGCGGCGCGGCGCGCACGAGCTGTTCGCCGAGAACGTGGCACTGTACCCGGCGCTGCTCCCCGTCCTCGGAAACGAGGCGCCGCTCGAGGTGGTGGCGCAGGGCGGAGTGCCGCGACTCGAGGAGCTCCGGCTGCACCAGGGGACGGTGTGGACGTGGAACCGCGCGGTGTTCGACCCGGCGGAAGGTGGGCACGTGCGCATCGAGATGCGGGCGCTGCCGGCGGGACCGACCGTGGTGGACATGCTCGCCAACGGCGCCCTTCTCTTCGGGCTCACGCTCTCGCTCGCCGAGGAGGTGGATGCACTCCTGCCCGGAATGCCGTTTCGCCACGCCATCGCCAATTTCCTGGGTGCCGCCCGCCACGGACTGGAAGCCACCATGCTCTGGCCTTCGCGCACGCCGCCTTCACCACACATGGTGCCGGCCCAGGAGCTGCTCCCCGTGCTGCTGCCACGGGCGCGCGAAGGGTTACTGTCTGCCGGCGTCGAGGCTGACGACGTGGACCGGCTGTTCGACGTCCTCGCGGGCCGGCTCCGCACCGGGCAAACGGGGGCGCGCTGGCAGCTGGCCACGCTCGGACGGCTCGAGGCGATTCAGCCCAGGGACGAAGCACTCGCGACCATGCTCGAGCGCTACATGGAGCTCTGGGAGGGTGGATCGCCCGTGCACACGTGGCCGGTCCGGTGACGCGTGCACGGCAGGGGAGCGGGCGTTCCCCTGGCCTGTCTCCTGGAGACGCTTGCGACCGAGGGGCGAGGCGGTGATGGTGCGCCCGAAATGACGCTCCTCCGCGCCGCCAACGTCAGCCTCTCCTTCGGGAGCCGCACCGTCTTCCAGGGCCTCACCCTCACCATCGAGGAGGGGGAGCGCGTGGGCCTGGTGGGCGTCAACGGCAGCGGCAAGTCCAGCCTCATGAAGATCCTGGCCGGAGCCGCGCCCGCGGAGAGCGGCGAGCTCCAGCTGCGGCGGGGCACGCGCGTCACCTACCTCCCTCAGGAGCCCGAGTTCCCTCCGGGCGCCACCGTGGCCTCCGAGCTGAGCGTGGCCCAGGCCCCGATGCGCGAAGCGCTCGCCGCGCATGCGGACCTCTCGCGCCTGCTGGAGAGCAGCCCGCCGGAGCGCCAGGAGAAGCTCCTCACCCAGCTGGCCCAGCTCGCCGACCGCATCGAGCAGCTCGGCGGCTGGGACACCGCGCACCAGGCCCGCACACTGCTGGACCGGCTCGGCGTGAAGGACTGGGACCGCCCCGTGGCGGAGCTCTCCGGCGGCCTGCGCAAGCGCGTCGCCATCGCCCGTGCATTGCTCACGCGCCCGGACCTGCTCCTGCTCGACGAGCCCACCAACCACCTGGACGCGGACACCGTGGAGTGGCTCGAGGACGCGCTGGACGCGCTGCCGAGCGCGCTGCTCCTCGTCACCCACGACCGCTACTTCCTCGATGATCTGGTGGACCGCATCGTGGAGATCGAGCCTGGTGCGGGCGTCACCTCCTACCCCGGAAACTATCAGGCGTACCTGGAGCAGAAGCTGGTGGCGGAGGAGGAGTCCGCGGTCTCCCAGCACAAGCGGGACCGCTGGATTGCGCAGGAGGTGGCCTGGCTGCGGCGAGGGCCCGAGGCGCGGCGCACCAAGAGCAAGGCCCGCATCGAGCGTGCGCGCAAGCTGATGGCCGAGAAGGGCTTCACCCGCCCCAAGGTGGCCGGGCTTCAGGCAGTGGTCTCCCCGCGGCTCGGGCACACCGTGCTCGAGGCGCGCGGCCTCACCCACGCCTTCGG
Source organism: Myxococcaceae bacterium (assembly GCA_022616315.1). Taxonomy (GTDB): domain Bacteria; phylum Myxococcota; class Myxococcia; order Myxococcales; family Myxococcaceae; genus JAKEEX01. Next base: position 11,486 of record JAKEEX010000627.1, on the reverse strand, counting down.
CGAGCGCAGGGTGCTGGAGAACGTGGACTTCCTCCTGCAGGGCGGCGAGCGCGTGGGCATCGTGGGGCGCAACGGTGCGGGAAAGACGACCTTCCTGCGCGCGCTGCTCGGTGAGCTGACGCCTCAAGCCGGCGAGGTGGTGCACGGGAAGAACACCCGCATCGCCTACTACGACCAGACGCGCGCGCAGCTGGACCCGGAGGCCACCGTCTACGACGCCGCCAGCCCCGGCGAGGACTGGGTGGAGGTGGGCGACAAGCGCATCCACCTGCGCGACTACCTGGATGACCTGCTCTTCCCCGTGCCCATGCAGCGCCAGAAGGTGAAGGCACTGAGCGGCGGCGAGCGCAACCGCCTCCTCCTCGCGCGCCTCTTCCTCGAAGGCGCGAACGTGCTCGTGCTCGACGAGCCCACGAACGACCTGGACATCGTCACCCTCAACGTGCTCGAGCACCTGCTGCTGTCGTTCTCCGGCAGCGTGCTGCTCGTCACCCACGACCGCTACTTCCTCGACAAGGTGGCCACCTCCATCCTGGCCTTCGAGGGCGACGGGCGCGTGGTGCGCTACCCCGGAAACTTCGAGATGTACCGGCGGCTCAAGGAGCAGCAGGCCGCACTGCCCGCCCCGGCTCCCGTCCGCGCCGCCGCACCAGCGCCCGTCACCTCCATCGCAGCGCCGACCCCCGCGCGCCCGCGCAAGCTCTCCTACAAGGAGCAGCGGGAGCTGGAGGGAATGGAGGCAGCCATCGAGGAGGCGGAGACGCGCAAGTCCGGGCTCGAGGCCCTGCTGGCGGACCCGGGAACCTACCTCTCGCGTGCTGCCGAGGTGGGGCAGCTCCAGGCGGAGCTGGACGTCGCGGGTGCGCAGGTGGAGCGACTGTACACGCGCTGGCAGGTGCTGCAGACGCTCGCCGGTGGCTGAGGCCCGGGCGTCCTCACGCGTGCGCGAGCGCCGCGAGCTTGGCCATCGCAGCACCCGAGTCGATGGCCCGCGCCGCCACCTCAGCGCCCTCCCGCAGGTCCGCCGCGCGACCGCTCATCACCAGCGCGGCCGCGCAGTTGAGCAGGACTGCGGTGCGCAGGGGACTCTCCTCGCCGGCGAGCAGCCCGTGGACGCGCCGCGCGTTGGACTCGGCCGCGCCCCCCTCGAGCGCACCCGGCTGAGTGGGGAGGAGCCCCGCATCCTCGGGGACGACCGTGAACCAGCGCACCGAGCCATCCGGCTGGAGGGCTGCCACGTCGGTCGGCCCCGAGGGGGACACCTCGTCCAGCCCGTCCCGTCCACGCACGACCCACGCACGCGCACTGCCCAGCCTCCCCAGCACGCGCGCCACCGGCTCGAGCAGGGCCACGTCGTAGCAGCCCAGCAGGTGCTCCTTCACCCCCGCGGGGTTGGCGAGGGGGCCGAGCAGGTTGAGGAAGCTGGCGAAACCGAGCTCGGCGCGGCGGCCCAGCACGTTGCGCTGTGTCGGGGCATGGACGAACGCCAGCCCGTCCACCCTCAGGTCCTCCGCGAGCTGCTCCGGGGAACGCTCGAGGGGAATGCCGAGCGCGGTGAGGACCTCCGCGCTGCCGCAGCGGGAGGTGACAGCGCGATGCACTCCCTTGGCGACGGGCGCTCCGGCGCCGGCGAGGACGAAGGCCACCGCGGTGGAGACGTTGAGGGTGGGCGCTCCGTCGCCGCCCGTGCCCGAGCAGTCGAGGAGCCCGGGGACCTCCAGGGGCAGTCGCGGGGTCCGTGCACGCACTGCCTCCGCGGCGGCGTAGAGCTCCTCGTCGGTCTCACGCTTCATCCGCAGCGCGGCCGCAAAGGCGCCCAGCTGGCCTTGCGTGGCCTCCCCGGAGAGGAGTGCCTCCAGTGCCTGCGTCATCTGTGCGCCCGTCAGGTCCTGGCGCGCGAGCAGACGGACGGTGGCCTCGCGCACCGGCAGGGAGGCGGTACTCAGGGGGCCTCCAGGAGACGCGAAGTGCCGCGGCGACGGGGGACGGAGGGACGCACGACCTCGGACGATTCCGCGACCTGCACCCGGATGCAAGCAGTGGATAATGCGCCGCATGGAAGGATTTCCGCTCAGCATCCGCTTTCCGCTCCACTGGGGCGACATGGACGCCTTCGGGCACGTCAACAACGCCCGCTACCTCACCTACTTCGAGTCCTCCCGCCTGGCCTACCTGGACCGCCTGGGCCTCTTCGTCCGTGGGCTGCCCGAGGGCGTCAACGTCATCCTGGCCCACGCGTCCGCGGACTACCTGCGCCCTCTCGTGTACCCGGAGGAGCTGGTGGTGGGCACGCGCGTCGTGAAGCTGGGCACCACGAGCATCACCCTGGCGCACGAGGTTCGGGGCTCGGACGGCACCCTCTACGCGCGGGGCACCAGCGTCGTCGTGACGGTGCGCTACCCGGCGGTGGAGAAGGTGCCGGTGCCGGAGGCCGTGCGCCGGAAGGTGGAGGTGCTCGAGGGGCGCTCTCTGTCTTCGGATTGACGCGCGCGACGCGGCCGCGGCGCGTTGTCGAGCGGACGCTCTGCACACGCGCAGACGCAGGATTTTCACGACCCCGTGGCGAAGCGCCGCGCGGTGGACGGATGGGCCGCCGGGCTCCGGACACACCGCTGCGTGTTCACGTTCGCCATGCCCGCGCGGCGCCACACTCCGCGCATGCCCCTGACGCTGCCGAGTCACGCTGCCGCGGTGCTGCCGTTCCTCCGCACCCCCGGGAGAGGCCTCCCACCCGCAGCGCTGGTGGTGGGGTGCACCGCGCCGGACCTGGGCTACGCCTTCGCGTCGAGCGCGCGCCTGGCCCACACGCTTCCGGGCGTCTTTCTCGTCTGCGTGCCGGCGGGGCTGGTGGCCTACGTCTGGGCGGAGGTGTTGCTCCTGCCTGCGCTCGCGCGGGTGCTTCCCACGGTGGGGGGAGTGCAGCTCGCGCGCTTCGTCCGGACGCGCGGCCTGCCGTCGAGCGCGCGTGAGTGGGGGGCGGCCCTGCTCGCCCTCGTGCTGGGCGCATCCACCCACGTGCTCTGGGACGGCTTCACGCACGCCCACATGTGGCCCGCGCGTCTCCTCTACCCCGAGCTGCGCGTGCCCGGAGGCCTCCTGCTGGCCGACGCCCTCCAGCATCTCTCCAGCGTGGTGGGGCTCGTCCTCGTCGTCGTCAGCCTGGCGCGGCTCTACCCGCTCCTGCCCGCGACCGAGCCCGTGGCGCCATTCCGCTTCTGGCCCTACCTCACGCTCATGCTCGCTGCCGCGGCGGTGCAGGCCTTCCGGACGGTGCGCTGGCTCCACCCCGCAATGCCCCCTTTCGACGTCCTCTGGCTGGGGATGTGGGGAGGCATCCGGGCCGCGCTCGTCGTGGTGACAGTGCTGGCGCTGTTCGAGCGTGCGCTGTCGCGCGGCAGGAGCACGGCCACGGCGTGACGCGCGCGTGCGCTAGATGCGCACGAGCAGCTGCTGCTCCGGCGTCGGCGCCGGGGCAGGGGAGGGCGTGGGGGTGGCGCGCAGGCGCTCGAGCCTCACGGTGAGGGCGCGGATGCGCGCGGCGCGCAGCTCTGCCTGGGCCTCGGCACTCTGACGGCGTGCGAGGGCGAGCCGGGACTGGTGCTGCGTCGTGGCGCCCCATCCGGACCCGGCAGGGCGGGCGAACTCCAGCCGGGCCACACGCGCGAGCGCCTCGCGATGACGGCGCAGGGCGCGCGTGATGACGTCGTCGATGGCGCGGAGTTCGCCGTCGGAGGGAGAGCTCGGGGAGGTGGGGGAGGCCATGGTGACGCGGGCGTGGGCCCCCATTCATCCCCGGTCTTCGCCGTCTGACAAGAAAGTGGCCAGGGGGAGAGGGGAGAAGGCCCGGTCACTGGCGCCGTGATTCCTGAAGGGTGGCCTTCAGGGCCACCTCCTTCCCGTCCCGAAGCACCACGGCATCCACCCTGTCCCCCGGCTTGAAGGTGCCCAGAGCGAGCATGAAGTCCTCCACGCTCCCCACGGCGTGCTTCCCGAGTCGCACCAGGACGTCCCCGCGACGCATGCCGGCCTGGTCCGCGGCGCCGCCGGGACGCACGCCTGCCAGCAGCACACCCTTCACGCCCGCGGGGGGCCCCGCGTAGTCCGGGACCGTCCCGAGCGACGCCCCACCGCTGCGCATGTCTCCCACGCGCGGAGTCGGGGCCGCCGCCTGGCGGTAGCTCAGCGCCCCCGGACGGGCCGCCAGCGTGCGCGTCACGTCCGCCACCACCTGCGCCGTCTGCGCCATGCCCGCGACGTTGAGCGCCTCCGCCCGGTCGGACGGCTTGTGGTAGTCCGCGTGGGCCCCGGTGAAGAAGTGCAGCACCGGAACGCCCGCCGCGAAGAAGGGCATGTGGTCGCTCGGGCCGTAGCCGTCGCCGCCCAGCGTGCACGCGACGCGTGCAGAGGTGCACGCGGGCTCCACCAGCTCGCGCCACTCGGCCGCGGACTCGGCTCCCAGCACCTGGAGCGTGTTGCCGCGCATGCGCCCCACCATGTCCATGTTGAGCATGGCGACGACGTCCTTCACGCCTCCCGCTGCACGCGTGAAGTGCGTGGAGCCGAGCACCCCCGCCTCCTCGCCGGAGAACGCCACGAAGACGACGTCCCGCCGGAGCTCCGAGCGCATCGAGGCGAGTGCACGCGCCACCTCCAGCAGCGCTGCGACACCCGAGGCGTTGTCGTCCGCGCCCAGGTGCGCCGCCTGCACCCCCGGCGCGAGGCTGCCGGGACCGCCCAGGCCGAGATGGTCATAGTGTGCGCCCACCACGACGGTGCCCGGCAACCGCTCGCCTTCGGGCGCACCCGCCGCGAGCCGGGCCACCACGTTGAAGGCCGGGGACTTCGCGGCGGCCAGCGCCACGGACACCTCCGCGGGGACACGGCCGCCGCGGGCGAGGGCGCGCAGGTGGGACTCCACGGCCTCGCGTCGCACCACCGCCACAGGGATGCCCAGGTCCCCCACGCCCTCCGGGCGCAGCGTGGGCGGTGCCGCCTCGGACGGCAGGGCCTTCGCGACGCTCTCCGGCCAGTCCACGACGAGCACCGCGGCCGCACCACGCTCGCGCGCCGTCCAGGCCTTGGCACGCAGGTCGCCGTGCTTCCGCTGCAGGGCGGCGTCCGCGAAGGCGCCTCCCTCCGGCGTGAAGCGGCGCACGAGCACCACCTTCCCCTTCACGTTCAGGCCCTTGTAGTCGTCGCGGTTCGCCTCCGGTGCCACGATGCCGTAGCCCGCGAAGACGAGCGGCGCCTTCACCTTCGCGCTGGCGGAGAAGGCGAGCGGCGCGAGCAGGCCGTCGAGCGCCTTGCCCGCGAGGCGGAGCCGCGTCCCGGGCTCTACCGTCATCCCGGTAGTCACCGCGAAAGACTGGCGGTATCCGTCCCTGTCCCCCGCCGGGGTGAGGCCGAGCTCGCGGAAGCGGGCCTCGATGAAGGCCCCCGCCAGCTCCAGGCCCGGGGTTCCGACGCCGCGTCCGGTGCGCTCGGGAGCGGCGAGCCAGGTGGCGTCCTGCGCGAGACGCTCGGGAGCGTCGTTCCTCGTCGAAGCCTGCGCGGGAGCCTCGACCCAGCGCGCGAGGAAGAGGTTGGTGTCGCGAGCGCCCGGCGCGTTACCCCGGTTGGAGCCGAAGACGAGCTGCTTGCCATCCGGGCTGAACATGGGGAATCCATCGAAGCCCGGAGCGAAAGTCACCTGCTCCAGGTCCGTGCCGTCCGCGTCCACGGCCCACAGGTTGAACTCGCGGCCCTTCGGGTCGCCCGCGTTCGAGGAGAAGAGGATGCGGTTGCGGTCCGGGAACCAGAAGGGCGCGAAGGACGCCGCGTCCAGGTACGTCACCTGCACCGGCTCGCTGCCGTCCGCATTGGCGACGTAGAGCTCCAGCTTCGAGGGGCGCACCAGCCCGCGCTTCAGCAGCGCGCGGTAATCCTCGAGCGCGGCGCCCGTGGGGCGGCTCGCGCGCCAGACGAGCTTGCTGCAGTCGTGGTTGAAGAAGGCCCCGCCGTCATACCCCGGGGTGTGGGTGAGGCGCTTTACGTTCTTCCCGTCCGCGTCCATGCGGTACAGCTCGATGTCGCCGTCGCGCACCGAGGTGAAGACGATGGAGCCATCCTTCGCGCACACGGTCGCCTCGGCGTCGTAGCCGGGCGTGTCGGTGAGGCGCCGGACGTTCGTGCCGTCCGCGCTGGCGCGGAAGACGTCGTAGCTGTCGTAGAGCGCCCAGACGTAGCCCTCGCGCATGTCCGGCCGCGGTGGGCACTCCGGGCTGCCCAGGTGCGTGGAGCCGTAGATGACCTCCATGTCCCCGGGCAGGAAGTACGCGCAGGTGGTGGCCCCCGCGCCGCTGGAGACCGGCACGGCAGCCGGGCTGCCCGAGTCGAGGCCCGTCAGGCGCCAGATGCGGTCGCACCCCTCGCCGGGCCGCCTCGCCTGGTAGATGAGCTGGTCACCCCGGAAGGCCCAGTAGGCCTCCGCGTTCTCGCCACCGAACGTGAGCTGACGCACGTCCTCGAGGTGCGTCTCACCGGACGCCGGCGCGACGGCGCGGGGCGCCTGGGGTGTGGGCGCGGCGCCGGACCCGGAGGACGGGGTGGTGGCACAGCCAGCGAGCGGAAGGACAGCGGCCAGGACGAGAGGACGGAGTGCACGCATGGCCTCTCCCATAGCCTTCAGGGAGCGGGCGCTCCAACTCCCGGTCGGTGGGAGTGCTCACCCGGCGTCACCGACTGGAGGAGCCGTCACCGTGTTCTATTCTCCTGTCGGCCTCCCGAACCCACTCCCCGCGTGCCCCTGCTCCTCGTCCTCGCCCTGGTGCTCCTCACCTTGCCGGCCCGCGCAGCCGCGCAGGAGGCGGAGGGGTACGAGGTGCGCCTCGTTGCCCGGGCCATGGCAGCGACGGGGCTGAAGGCGGTGCCTCCCGAGGAGGCCGAGGGCCGCGCGGTAGACGGCATCCACGTGGTGGCCGAGCCCATCGTCGGTCCGGCGGACCCCTACCCGGAGCCGCTCAACTGGGTGCACGTCCGCACGCACGAGGACGTGGTGCGCCGCGAGGTGCTGCTCGCGCAGGGGCAGCCGTTCAGCGCGCGGCTCGCGGCGGAGACGGAGCGCAACCTGCGGCGCCTCTTCCTCTTCGCCGTCTCCCGTGTCCTGCCAGTGCAGGGGGCCGAGCCGGGGACGGTGGGCGTCCTGGTGGTGACCAAGGACCTCTGGTCTCTGCGACTCAACAGCGATTACCGGACGGTCGGTCCGCTCCTGCAGTACCTGCGCCTGCGCCCCAGCGAGACGAACCTCGCGGGTCGCGCGCAGCAGCTGTCGCTCGACCTGGGGCTGGAGCTGGACACCTTCCGGATGGGGGCGGCCTTCGCCGAGCCGCGACTGTGGGGCTCTCGCCTGGCACTCTCGTCGGGTGCGGCGCTCGTGTGGAACCGCGCCTCGGGCGTGCTGGAGGGGACGGTCGGGAGGGCCTCGCTCTCCCAGCCCCTCTACTCACTCGCGACGCCCTGGGCCTTCTCCGCGGGTGTGGCCTGGACCTTCCGCCGCGCGCGCGTCTTCCAGGGCGCGGAGGTGCTGACGCTTCCGTACCCATCGCAGGACGCCCAGGAGGCGCTCGTGCCCCTGCAGTACGACGTGCGCGAGCTGTCCGTCGGAACGGGCCTCACGCGCTCGCTCGGGGAGCACTTCAAGCACGACGTGTCGGTGTCGCTCGGGGCCTACAGGCGTCTCTACACGCCGCCGCGTGACGTGGTGCCGGACGAAGCGCAGCGCGCGTGGCTCGTGGAGCGCTACCTGCCGCACAGCGAGGACGCCACGTACCTGGGCCTCTCGTGGCGCGCGTTCGAGGCGCGGTACACGGTGCTGCGCGACTTCGACACCTTCGCCCTGTCCGAGGACGTGCAGGAAGGGCCCGCGCTGCAGCTGGGCCTGCGGCTGGCCCCCGCGCTCCTCCCGGACACGGTGCCCTTCGCGGACCTCGGCGCAGAGGCGAGCTTCCGGCGCGTGGTGCTGGGGGACGGGCTCGTGCAGGTGAGGGCGGCCGCGAGCATCCGCTGGGCACGGGACGTGGGCGCCACCAACCGCCGCGCGGTGGCCGAGGTGCTCCTGGGCACGCCGAGCCTCGTGGGCCTGCGGCTGGTGCACCGCACGCTGATGGACGTCAACGTGGACAGCCTCTTCGAGAGGGTGCAGCTGCTCGGGGGCAGCAACGGTCTGCGTGGCATGGCGCCGGAGGCACTGCAGGGCAAGCGCGTGCTGCTGCACAACACGGAGCTGAGGACGCGGCCCGTGGAGATTCTCACCCTGCACGCGGGCCTGGCGCTCTTCTGGGACTCGGGCACGGCGAGCACCGGCGAGCAGCCCGTGGTGCACACGCTGGGCGCGGGCTTGAGGCTCCTGTTCCCTCAGTTCGACCGGGAGCCCCTGCGCATCGACGTGGGCTGGGTGCTCAATGCGAACCAGCCGCCGCTCCTCGGTCGCATCTCCAGCACCTTCGGGCAGCTGCCGCAGGAGCACCCCAGCTTCCTCGACCGTCCGCTGCCGTGAGTCAGGGCGCGGGCGCTTCCGGAATCCACAGCGCGCCGAGCTCCAGCTCGATGGCGTCGAAGGGTGCGGCCCGGACGCGCGCGTCCTCCGAGAAGGCACCCAGCTCCACCCATTGCCCTGCCCTCAGCTGGAAGACCTCGAGCGTCTTCGCGAGCGGGTCGAGGAGCCAGACGAACTCGACGCCCTCACGCGCGTAGATGTGCTTCTTGTCAACGCGGTCCACGCGAGACGTTGAAGGAGAGAGCACCTCGCAGACCCAGTCCGGCGCAAGTGTGAGGAAGGGCGCGCTCGGGAAACTCGGCAACCGGCTCTGCCGCCAGCCGGCCAGATCCGGCACCAGGACGTCCTCGTCGAAGTGGAGCTCAGGCTCGAAGACGATCCACCACCCGCCGGGCCCCCCGCGAGCGCGGTGAAATGGCCCCATCAGCTCCGCGCCGAGAACCGAGCTCGCCAGTGCGTGGGGACTCGCCGGACGCGGATGCGCAATCAGCTCCCCACCGATGAGCTGGCCCACCATGTTGGCAGGCAGTGCGACGATATCGGCGTAGGTCGCCGGCTTCTTGCGCTCGGGCTTCATCGCGCGTTTCCCCCCGGGTGCAACCTCCAACCCCTCCATATCCTCCACCCTCCATCCCCTTCCGGCCACCAGGCCCGCCCGTCTGCTCTGCGGAGCAGCGACGGACCCGCACCTTGCCGGTCCTCCCTGACACGTCGTGCCTCAGGGAAGCTCCGCCCCGAGCAGCTCCCCGAAGAGCACGCCCACGACCTCCTCGAAGAGGCGCCCCGAGGCGACCACGCCTCCGCAGTGGTACGGCTCCCGCGCCAGCGTCAGCGCATTGCACCGCGCCAGCACGGCGTCCCAGAACGCCCCGCTTCCTTCGGGCATGAGGAAGCTGCGGATGGTGCTGCGTGGCCACGGCAGCACCTCGGTGGGATCCGCGTCCGACGGGGACGTGAAGCAGTCGAGGTCCACGTCGAGCAACACCTGCCCGGCGCCGGACAGGAGCGCCTCCGCCTCGCGCGCGAGGGGGGCAGCGGTGGCGGCGCACCCGTAGGCCTCGGCCACGCGGTCCACCGTGGGGCTCACGAGCAGCCGGTGGGGCTGGCCGCGGCGGTCCACATACACGTCTCCCTCGAAGCACCCGCGCGGCCGGGCCCGCCCTATCAGGAGCGCGTCGCCCACCAGCCCCGCCTCCATGGCCGCGAGGATGTGGTCGTAGTTGCGCACGTCCAGCTCCCAGCGCGCGTGCTCGTCCAGGGCGCGCAGCCCCGCACTCCCCTCCGGCACGGCTGCTGGGCGAGCGGGCGGCACCAGGTCCAGGTGCCGATCCAGCGTCACGAGAAGGGCCGGCGGTCCCTGGCCCACGGCGAGCGCCCAGCAGGGGAGCGCCAGCCGGTGGGGGTCGAAGAGGTACACATCCTTCGGTCCGCGCGTGCCGGCCACGGCCAGACGCGTCACGCCGGCGAGCTTCAGGTGGGGGGACTCGAGCAGGCTCATGGGCTGCGAGCGAGCGTGTCACGGCCGGAGCCTGCCTGCACCGCAGCAACGAAAGGCCAGAGCAACGAAAGAGGGGAGCGGCTGTCTACTGGTCGCTTTACCCCATGACCCGCCGGTGTAGCGTCTCCCCCTTCCACGCACCTGTCCAAGGACCCGCATGCTCGCACTCCTGGTGACCACCCTCCTGACCGCCCAGCCGGTGGCGACCGACGCCCCGGACTCCGACGCCTACCTGCGCCAGTACGCGAAGACGCGGAGGTTCATGGCTGGCCGGCCCACGGGCGCGAAGGCCACGCCGGACGGGAAGACCGTCCTGTTCCTGCGCTCCGGCCCCACCGACGCCGTCCAGGCGCTCTACACATTCGACGTGGCGAGCGGACAGACGCGGGAGCTGCTCACCGCGGAGCGCCTGCTCGGCCAGGCGAAGCAGGAACTCACCCCGGAGGAGAAGGCCGCGTACGAGCGCATGCGCATCTCCGCGCGTGGCTTCACGTCCTTCACGCTCTCGGAGGACGGCAAGAAGGTGCTGCTCCCCCTCTCCGGCAAGCTGTACGTCGTGGAGCTCCAGAGCGGCGGAGTGACGCAGCTGAAGGCCGGTCCCGGCGCCTTCGACCCCAGGTTCTCTCCCGACGGCAAGCACGTGGCCTACGTGCGGGACAACGACGTGTGGGCTGTGGAACTGGCCTCCAACCGCGAGCGCCGCATCACCCGCGGCGGCACGGAGCTGAAGACGCACGGCCTGGCGGAGTTCGTGGCGCAGGAGGAGATGAGCCGGTTCTCCGGCTACTGGTGGAGTCCGGACAGCAGGTCCATTGCCTTCACCGAGGCGGACTCGAGCGCGCTGGAGACGTTCACCATCGCCGACCCGCTCCACCCCGAGCAGGGCGCCCACGAGATGAAGTACCCGCGCCCGGGGAAGGCCAATGCCACGGTGCGCCTGGCCGTCGTCCCCGCCAGCGGCCGCGGTGAGCCCCGCTGGGTGACGTGGGACGCGAAGGCCTTCCCGTACCTCGCCACCGTGGTGTGGGCCAAGGGAGGCCCGCTCACGCTGCTGGTGCAGAACCGCGAGCAGACCGCGGAGCAGCTCCTGGCGGCGGACGTGGCCACCGGCCGCGCGCGCACGCTCCTCACGGAGAAGGACGACGCGTGGATCAACCTCGACCAGGCGTTCCCCCGCTGGCGCAAGGACGGCAAGGGGTTCTACTGGCTGACCGAGCGCAACGGCGCCCCCGAGGTGGAGCTCCGCGGCAACGACGGCGCGCTCCTCTCCACGTGGGTGAAGACGGACGCGGGCTTCGCGGACCTCGTGGGCGTGGACGAGGCCTCGGACTCGCTGTACTTCACCGGCGGGACCAACCCTACCGAGTCGCTGCTGTGGCGCGTGCGCGCCGGCGGCGCCCCCGAGCGGGTGGCCACTCCGGACGCCGGCTCCGCCTCGGTGGGTGCCTCCCTCGG
>JAKEEX010000079.1 GCA_022616315.1 Myxococcaceae bacterium | reverse complement strand
TTCAGGAAACTGGGCCTTTCGGACAGACCAGCCACGGACCATGCTCCGGCGCATGGCCACACCCCCTCCGAGCGACCGCAGCACCGTCCGCCGTCTCCCGCAGCGCGCCTCCTACGAGGAGGCCACCGTCCACGCCATCCTCGACGAGGGCCTCGTGGCCCACGTGGGCTTCGCCGTCGACGGCCAGCCCTATGTCATTCCGATGGTGTACGGCCGCGTCGGGCGGCACCTGTACGTCCACGGCGCCTCGGTCAGCCGTCAGCTGCGGCACCTCGGTGAGGGTCTGCCGGTGTGCGTCACCGTGACGCTGCTCGATGGACTGGTCCTGGCGCGCTCGGCGTTCCACCACAGCGTCAACTACCGCTCCGTGGTGGTGCTCGGCACCGCCAGGCTGGTGACGGATGAGGCGGAGCGCCTTCAGGCACTGGAAGCCGTCACCGAGCACGTCATGAGGGGTCGCTGGGCCGAGGTGCGAGCGCCCAACGCGCAGGAGCTGAAGGCCACCTGCGTGCTGCGCGTGCCGCTGGACGAGTCCTCCGCGAAGGTGCGGACCGGTCCGCCGAAGGACGACGCGGAGGACCTGGGGCTCGACGTGTGGGCGGGCGAGGTGCCGTTGCGCCTCGTCGCGCTTCCGCCCGTGGATGCGGAGGACCTTCGCCCGGGAGTGCCGGCGCCCGGGTCGGTGAGGACGTACCGGAGGCCGTCGTAGAGAATCAGCGCCTTCCTCAGAGCGTTGCGTTCAGCTCGAGCACGGGCAGCTCGGACTTCAGGATGTCCGGGTACTTGATACCCGCCCCTGTGTTGAGCAGGACGACGCGCTCGTCCGGTGTCAGCCAGCCGTCCTTCAGCAGGGAGCGCACGGCTCCCACCAGTGCGGCGCCCTCCGGGCAGATGAACGCGCCCTCCAGTCGGCTCACCTGGGTGAGCCCCCACAGCGTGTCGGCGTCCGCGACAGCCACGCAGGTGCCCTTCGTCTCCCGCACTGCCTGGAGCACGAGGAAGTCTCCCAGGGCCTTGGGCACGCGGATGCCCTGGGCGACCGTGGAGGCGTTCTCCCACTTCTCGGAGGTGTCCCTGCCCTCGCGGAAGGCCTTCACGATGGGCTGACATCCCTCGGCCTGGACGGCGACGAGGCGCGGGAATCGCACGCCCTCCGGCAGCCAGCCCAGCTCGCGCATCTCGAGCAGCGCCTTGTAGATGCCGATGAGGCCCACGCCGCCGCCAGTGGGATAGAGGATGACGTCCGGCAGCGTCCAGCCGAGCTGCTCGGCGAGCTCGTAGCCCATCGTCTTCTTGCCCTCGATGCGGTACGGCTCCTTGAGCGTGGCGGCCTCGAACCAGCCGTGCGCCTTTGCGGAGCGGGCGACGATGGCACCGGCGTCGGTGATCTGTCCCTTCACCATGTAGGCACGCGCCCCCACCGCGGTCGCCTCGAGCACGCTCATGGCCGGAGCGTCGGTGGGCATCACCAGCGTCACCGACATCCCCGCCCTCGCGGCGTAGCTCGCCCACGCGCCGCCGGCGTTGCCGTTGGTCGGCATGGCGATGGAGGTGATGCCCAGCTCCTTCGCCCGGCTGACTCCGGTGGCCGCGCCGCGCGCCTTGAACGAAGCCGTCGGATTCAGTCCCTCGTCCTTCAACCAAAGCTCTCGCAGGCCCAGTGCTTCCCCGAGGCGCGGCAGCCGGAAGAGCGGCGTCATCCCTTCGCCCAGGGTGACGATGTTGTCGGGAGAGCGGACGGGCAGCAGCTCGCGGTAGCGCCACAGGCTGCTCACGCGCCCCGCGAGGTCCGCCGGGCGCAAGGCCGCGGCCGCCTTCTTCAGGTCGTAGCGGACCAGCAGGGGACCGCCGCAGGTGCACAGGTTCTGCACCCTGTCCGCCTCGTGCGTCTGGCGGCACCGGGAGCACTCCAGGTGTGAGAGGAACGACACGGGGTACCTCGGGATGGTTCGGGTGAGAGTGGTGCGCGATCCTTCACCAGGAGGCGAGAGGGTGCCAGGTTTCAGCGCGCACCCACATTGCGCAGCAGCTGTTCCTTGCAGCGGCGGCTCACGCGCACCGTGTCTCCGTTGTGGAGCACCACGTCCACCGCACCGTGGAACAGCTCGTGGAGCTCGCGGATGCGCTCGAGGTTGACCAGAGTGGAGCGGCTGGCCCGAACGAAGCCGACGTGCCCGAGCCGCGCCTCTACGGCCGCGAGGGCCTCGCGGATGCGGTGGTGCTCCTTCCCCACGTGCAGCACGCAATAACGTCCGTCCGCCTCCACCCAGTCCACGTCCTCGGCCCGGACCAGCACCACGCGCCCGTCCTGCCGCACTGCGAAGCGCCGCCCGTCCCTCGAGACGACCGGCGTCTCCTGGCCCGGCACGCCGCCCTTCATGTCCTGCAGGCTCGATGCGAGCGAGAGGACCTCCTGCTCGGCGCGCGCGGCCTGTGCTTCCAGCTCGCGGCGCGCGAGCTCCTGCGCCTGCACGCGACGCAGCGCCTGGAGCAGATGCCAGCCGGCCACCAGCAGCCCGTAGATGATGTACTCCCAGTGCAGCTTGAGCGCGAAGAGCCGGTGGAAGGTGACGACGTATGAAGTACCGAGCGCGCCAGCGCCCACGGTCGCGAGCTTGAAGAACGCCTGCAGCGCTGGCTGGAGCACCGCGAAGACGGAGGCCAGCACCAGGTGCACCGCGAGGTGCCGCCAGAGGCGGGGGCCCGGCTCGAGGGGAAACCGTCGCGCGAGCATGAGGACCAGCGGCAGCAGCAGCGCCCACGTGTACCACTCGGAGGCCCCCCAGAGGAGCGCCTTGTCCCAGGTGGGCGGGCGGCCCTCGAGCAGGAACCAGAGGTAGTCCTGCAGCGCCGTGAGCGCAGTGAGCAGCGTCCACACGGCGAGGCCCAGCAGGACGCGGGTGGACACGGACCAGCGCCCCCGGTGGACACGGGCTTCGGAAGGAACGGCCGTGGCCATGGGCATCGCTCGCCACATCCGCGCGAACGTAGCGCGCCGGCGCTCAGAACCGGAAATGGTCTGCCCCGCCAAACCGCTCGTGATGCCGGCACGACCGCTGGTGACCGCCCGGGCGCCGCTGGCGGCAGAGCCCTTGAGGCCCTCGGCGCTTCCGTCCTATCGCTCGAGGACTGGCACCACCTTCCCCCGGGGTGCCACACCCGCACGGTCTTCCCTGGAGAGTCCCATGATGAACCTCTGCGCCATCGTCTCCGCACTTAGCCTGTTGCTCGTCGGGACACCGTCACTCGCGCACCAGCCTGCGCCCGCAGCCCCGAGCACGACGCGCCCAGAGCAGGTTGATCCGCGAGCCGCCGCGTTCCTCCAGATGCTGCGCACGCACGTGGCGTATCCGCGGCCCGCGGAGGACCAGGTGCGCAAGGTGCTCGCCCAGCCCTTCCGGAAGGGGGTGGTGGGACCGGAGGGGCAGCTCGACCTCTACCTCCCAGCCGGCGCGCGCGGGCCGTTGCCGGTCGTGGTGCTGCTGCATGGACGCGTCCCCGCCGAAGTCCCGGCGGCGCGCCCGCGCGAGTGGGCGCAGTACCAGGACTGGGGCGCCATCCTCGCGGGCCATGGATTCGCCGCCGTCGTCTTCAACCATCCCCTCTCCACGCGCGACCCGCGGGTGAGCACCGTCGCGCAGGTCGTGCAAGAAGCGCTGGCGTGGGTGCGCGTCCACGCAGCGGAGCACCGGCTCGCTCCCGAGCGCGTGGCGCTGGTGGGCTTCTCGGCCGCGGGGCTTGCGCTGCCCGAGGCGGTGCGACGTGACCGCGGGGCACTCAAGGCGCTCGTCGCGTGGTACCCGCTTCTCGCGCATCAGACGGGGGCGAATCATCCGCCCCCGGAACCCTCCGTGGAGGAGCGCCACGCCGCCACCTTCACCGCGGCCACGGGACTCCTGCGCGAGCGACAGCTCCCGCTGCTCGTGGTGCGCGCCGGAGCGGACCAGGTCCCCGAGCTCTTGCCCCTGCTCGACGCGGGGGTGGCCGCCGCACTGCGCGACGGCGTGGCGCTGGAGCTACTCAACGTGCCGGGCGCTCCCCACGCCTTCGACCTCACCCAGGACTCGCCCCGCACGCGCGCCGCCATCCGGCGCACGCTCCAGTTCCTCGAGGAACACCTGAAGAGCAGCGAGGGGGCATGAGAGCGTGACAAGATGACTGCATGACCCTCCCTGTCCAGCGGATGGACATCAGGTTCCTCTCTCCCACGGCCATCGGGCACCATCCGGTCGACGCACTTCCCGCTCTGCTCCGCCGCGACGACGGGCTGGTCTGGGTGGACGTCCCCACCTGGGACGACGAGGCGGAGCGGGTCCTCAAGGAGGTGTTCGGGTTCCACCCGCTGGCCATTCGTGACTGCCGGGAGCGCAACCCGGTTCCCAAGGTGCACGTGTATGCCGACCACGTGTTCGTCGTCCTGCACGCTCCGAAGCTGGGAGCGGGGGGACACGTGCACTACGTCGAGCTGGACCAGTTCGTCGGTCGCAACTTCCTCGTCACCGTCCATGGTCCGCTGAACCCAGCGGTCCCGCTCGACGCCGCCATGGTCGAGGTCCGGGCGGTGCTGGGGCGCATCGAAGCCGGTCGGCTGCGCCCGACGTTCCCTTACCAGCTGTCGCACGCCCTCGTGTCCGCGCTGGCGGCCCGGCTGCGTGTCCACACGGCGGCGCTCACCCACGAGGTCTGGAGGCTGGAGCAGCGGGTCACGGCAGGGCACATCGGAGACACCGAGCAGTTCCTCGAGGAGATGTTCAGGACCCGCCACGGTCTTCTGTCGGCGCGTACGATGTGTGCGCTCAGCCGGGAAGTCTTCGGGCGGATGGCGACCATCGCCGCCCTGGGTGCCGAGGCGCAGTCGTACGTCGAGGACATCGTCGACCAGTTCGAGCGCCTGCGCGCCATGGCCGATGCTCAGAGGGAGTACCTGCAGGGAACCATCGAGTTCTACCAGGCGCGCACCAACACCAAGATGACCATCGCCGCCGAACGACTGGCCGTCATCGCCGCCGTCACGCTTCCCATCACGGCCCTGTCGTCGATTCTCGGGATGAACGTCATCGTCAACGAGACGACGCGCTACGGGCTCCTCGCACTGTCCCTGGCGGTCATGCTGGCGATGTCCACCACTCTTCTCGTGTGGGCCAAGCGCAAGGGATGGTGGTAGCCCCGTGCGCCTCGCCGACCTCGCTCGCCCGCACTCGCCGGGCACCCCACTCCCGCTCTGGCCTCCTCTACTCGCCACACGTGGGCCGGGGGCGCGCAGTGAAGGGCACGCGCACCATGCCATGCACCTGGTGCTCGCGCTCGATGGTGAGCTCGCAGTCCGCGAGGGTGCCTCACGCCACTGGAAGCGCGCCGCAGGCGTCTTGACTGCCCCTGGCGCTCCGCACGCCCTCGACGCATCGGGTGTCGAGGTCCTTCTCGTCTTCCTGGACCCGCAGAGCGAGGCGGGAGCAGCCCTCCTGCCCATGCTCGACGCTCCCGTCCGACTCCTCACCCGAGAGGACGCGGACGCTCTCGCCGCGGGCGTGGACCCACTCGCCCTCATGCGCGAAGGTGGAGTCGCGTGGACACGCCGCGTGGTCGAGCGGCTCGGCGGAACGCTGCCCCCGCAACCCGCAGCGGTGCACCCACGTGTCCGCCGGCTCCTCCGCCTCCTGCGCGAGCTGCCCCCGGACGCGGATGCGTCCCTCGACGCGCTCGCACCCAGGGTCGGCCTCTCCCCCGGAAGGCTGATGCACGTCTTCACCAGCTCCATCGGAGTTCCGCTGCGCCCCTATCTCGCGTGGCTCCGGCTTCAGCGTGCAGCGGCAGCCATCGTCACCGGCACCCCGCTCTCCGAGGCCGCACACGCGGCAGGCTTCTCCGACGCGGCGCACATGAGCCGCACCTTCCGTCGCATGCTGGGCATGCCTCCCTCCGCTCTCCGGCCCGCGTCACGCACCGTCAAAGAGCAGCCAGTTCGTTCAAGCGTCTGAGAGGAGGTTGGGACTACTCATCGGCGCATGGACACCTCCACCCGCCGCGACGCCTCTCTCCTCTCCTGGCAGTGGGCCCTCTACGCCGAGGGCCACCAGGACCGCCGCAACCTCCTCGTGCACGCGCTGACCGTGCCGCTCTTCATGGCGGGCACAGTTGCCCTGGCCTCCTCTCCGATGACCGGGGTCGCCACAGGGATTGCCGGCGCCACCGCAATGTTCCTTGCAGTGGCTGCCCAGGGCCGAGGTCACAAGGAAGAATCCACCCGCCCTGTCCCGTTTCGAGGGCCCGGGGACGTGGTGGCGCGGCTCTTCGTCGAGCAGTGGGTCACCTTCCCGCGCTATGTGCTGAGCGGTCGCTTCGCCCAGGCCTGGCGCGCGGCGACTCGTCCTTCGGTGCGTGAGGCGCGCTGAGTCCCACCGAGCCGGAGCACGTTCTTGCGACAGGCTCTCTGCGACTCCTGACCACATTTGACTGTGGCCAGCAGAACGGTATGTACGCCAGCCCTCACCCAGAAAGGGAATTCATGAAGCGGTTGGTTTGGCTTGTTTGTGCTGTCGTCGTTGCGGCGTGCCAAGGCCCCATGGGCCCTCCCGGCCCCCCTGGTCCTCAAGGGCCTGCAGGCACCAATGCGGGAATCCAGAGCGGTCGCTGGTGCGGCAAGATCGATGGCGGGTGGTTCTTCAACTACGACGTCGTGACCTACGCGACGGGCGACAAGTTCGTGAGCTGCAGCGTCGAGACGGACTTCTCGACGAACTCCTCCGCCACGATGTGGAAGGCGGGTCAGAACGGGGCCACCGACGCCGCGTGCAGTGTCACGGCAGATTCGGACAGCACCGCAACGGGTGGTTGGTGGCGCTTCTCCGATGAGGGGGGACCGCGCGCGGTGTACTCGGACTCGGGCAGCACGCTCAATGGCGATGTGGTGACCTTTACCCCGAGCGATTGCTCCGTCTTGTAGGACGGCAGTACCCAATGCAGTCCTCACGTCCTGCTGGATGTGAGAAGAGGCAGCGACCTCGAGCGCAGGTCGCTGCCTCACGCGAATGGGCTCGCCCCCCGCAGGTGCTACCCTCGGGGCATGTGCCGGAACATCAAGCCGCTCTTCAACTTCACGCCCCCCGCAACCGACGACGACATCCGCGCCGCGGCGCTGCAGTTCGTCCGCAAGATCGCCGGCACGCGCAAGCCATCGAAGCAGAACTCCGACGCCTTCGATGTCGCGGTCGAGGAGATCTTCCAGAGCTCCAGGCGGATGCTGGAGGGCCTCGTGGCGACGACGCCGCCACGGGACCGCGCGCGCTTCGAGGCCATGAAGAAGCTGCGCTTCAGGAAGGCCGAGGCACGTTGAGTGAGCGCTCCGTGCTCGCGTGCCTCACGCCACCCGCGTCGACTCGGCGTGGCGCAGCGTGAAGAGGCTCACCTCGGGCGTGGAGTTGAAGCGTGGCGCCCACAGGTGGCCATTGCCGAAGCCCAGGCCCCGGTTGACGTAGAGCTGGTTGCCCTGGACGGCGTAGTGCCCACGCACGTACGGCTGACCCCACACCGAGCTGATGAGGTGGGTGACGCCCGGAATCATCACGCTGCCACCGTGGGTGTGGCCCGAGAAGCAGAGGAGGCCTGCATCGCGCGGCAGCTTGCGCGCGGTGGGCGGTGTGTGGGCGAGCACCAGGCGCGTGCCCCTGTCCGGCGCTCCCTTGAAGGTGGCCTCGACGTCGTCGTGACGGTGCAGCCCCTCGTCCACCCCGAGCACGGTGAGCGGCGCGCCCCGGACGTGCGTCTGCGTGTGCTGGTTCTGCAGCACGGTGAAGCCCATGCCCTCCAGCGCCTCGCGCACCGGCGCGGCGCCCACGTCGTGGTCGTGGTTGCCGAGCACCGCGAAGACCGGGGCCTGCAGTCCGGACAGGAGGCGCGAGAGCCGCTCGAGGGGCTCGCGGGAGAAGGTGACGAAGTCGCCCGTGAGGAGGACGAGGTCCGGCTTCGCCGCGTTCACCGTCTCCACAGCGCTGAGCACGCGCTGCTCCGGCGTCTCCACGCCCACGTGGATGTCCGACAGCTGGGCCACCTTCAGCCCGTCGTGCGCCGCGTCCAGTCCGGGGACGACGAGCGTGGGCGTCGTCACCTCGTAATAGAGCGCGCCGGAGGCGGGTTGCGCGGATGCCTCGGCACCCACGAGGGCGAAGCCGAGCGAGCCGGCGAGCACTTCACGGCGGGAGAGGTGTCGACGCAAGGGCAAACGGGGGTCCTCCAGAGCGGCCGCTCAACACGTCCGCGAAGGCGCCTATTCGTCGCCATCCCGCCACACGCCCGGTCGCCCCCGCGAAGGCCACACGAGCGGACGCCTGCACGGCCTCTCAGGGAGGCAAGGAGACTCAACCCCCTCACCCTTTCCCTCTCCCAGGGGGAGAGGGGAGATGTGCGAGGGGTTGGTTGGGCCCGCTCACTTCATCTATCCGCGCGGCGACAGGCACGCTCGGCAGGCGTCGATAAAGCGCAGTCGTGGGTTGTCGCCCGGCACATCCCCTCCCCACCCTGAAGGCCAGCCCGCAGGACCTCTGCGGCGCTCCTTCATGGTCGCGGCATGCTCGGCCTCTGCGCGTTGATGCCCACACTCCTCCTGCTGGCCTCCACGCCCGGCGCCGCGGAGCCTGCGCCCGAAGGGGCCCCGACCAGCGCGGCGGCCACGTCAGAGGAGTCCGACAACGACCTCATCCCCGGCACCGGGCTCACGCCTCCGAGCACCCCGCGTCCCCGCGTCAACTTCACCCTCCACAACGAGCGCAGCTGGCTCATCCCGCTCGTGGAGGTGCCGGCGCTCAACCTCGCCATCCTCTCCTTCAACATCATCGTCCTGAAGGCGGACTGGGCCCGCGTGAGCCCCGACAGCATCGGCGCCAACCTGCGAAGCCCCTGGGTCATCGACTCGGACGACGCGTGGGTGAACTTCGTGGGCCACCCGTACCACGGCACGCTCGCCTACAACGCGGCCCGCTCGAACGGCCTCACCTTCTGGGAGTCCGCCGCATTCCCCCTGGTGAGCAGCACGCTGTGGGAGCTCGCCGGAGAGACCGAGCAGCCCTCGCTCAACGACACGCTGCTCACCGCCGCCTCCGGCATCTTCCTCGGCGAGACGTTCCTGCGCACCTCGTGGCTGCTGCTGGATGGGCCGAACCCACCGGGGCCGCTGCAGCAGCTGGTGGCCTTCGTCCTCAATCCCGTGGGCGGCATCAACCGCCAGGTGTTCGGCCGCCGCATCCGCCGCGACGCGCTGCCCGAGCTCCCCCCTTTCGAGGTGCGCTTCCTCCTCGGCGGCACGGCCTTCGGCCCGGCCTGGCAGGCCACTCCCGCTGGCGCCACGACGCTCGCGCCGAGGCTGCAACCCTACGCGGCCATGGAGCTCACGAGCAGCTTCCCCGGCGAGCCCGGCGCGAGCCTCCGCACACCCTTCGAGCACTACGAGCTGGAGATGGCCGCCGGGCTTCCCGCGCCGCTGACGGGGAACCTGTACCTGCGCGGGCTCATCGTGGGGAGGCCGGTGGGTGGAGACGAGACACTCGTGCGCGGTGCGTGGGGCCTCTTCGGCAGCCACGACTTCGGCACCGGCCCGGACTTCCGCGTGGCCACCACGGCGCTCGGACTGGGCGTCGCGCTGCAGGCGAGGGACGAGAGCGGGACACGGCTGCGCGCCACGGGCATCGTCTCCGGCGTGCTGCTCGGTGGCGCGGGCACGTTCGCGGAGGCGGACGTGGTGGACACCGGTGCGTACGACGTGCCGCTCTACTCGGTGGGCCCCGGCGGCCAGGTGCTTCTCGACGTCGAGCTCTCCCACCCCGGTCTCGGCGCGTTCGGCTTCACCGGCCGCGCCTACCGGCTCACGGGCCTCACTCCCGGCCGCGGCTGGGAGAAGGTGGACCTGCTCGGCACGAGGGCCCTGCTGCGCATCGCCCCGGGACACGGCGTGGGCGCGGAGGTCCTCTTCGGCCGCCGCCACGCGGATGCGCTCGGCGGCACGCGGCAGGTGGGGACACTGGGGCGGCTCTTCTGGGTGCTCGAGCTGGAGCACTCCTCGCGTGAACGGGACTCCGGGC
>JAKEEX010000626.1 GCA_022616315.1 Myxococcaceae bacterium | reverse complement strand
GGAGTTCAGCTTCTCTGCCGCAAGTCCTGCGCAGTCGTGCGACAACACGGTCAGCATCTGCTTCGCAGCGGACTCCTGGCCTCCAGCGAGCAGCGTCTCTCGTGCGCGCTGGACGCGTTCGTGAGCCTGGATGCAGGCGGTGTTGCCCGCGCTCCGGCAGGCCTGCAGCCTCTCGGACGTCGAGGGGAAGTCCGGGGAGAGGAAGGTCGCGAGGTCGCGGAAGAGCACGTCGGGGGACGTCGGGCCCTTCGATGCAGGTCCGCCCGTGCAAGCGATGGCGAGGAGGCTTGCGAGCAGTGGAAGGCAGAGCCGTGAGGATGGGGACGGGATCGGAGCGCTCACGGGGCGCTCGTATGCCCTGCTCGCCGGTTTCGCGCCAGTGCGGGGTGCGTTCGACGGCGTCGATCCCCCAGTCCTGGCGTGGGTGCTGACTC
This sequence comes from Myxococcaceae bacterium, assembly GCA_022616315.1. Classification (GTDB taxonomy): domain Bacteria; phylum Myxococcota; class Myxococcia; order Myxococcales; family Myxococcaceae; genus JAKEEX01. Next base: position 1,028 of record JAKEEX010000626.1, on the reverse strand, counting down.
CTGTCCGCTCGCCTGGCAGCTGGCCGTCATTCTCACTTCAACCGGTGGGGAGCATCGCGGGCGGCTCCGCGATGTCCAGCGCCCAGGTGAGAGCACCCGCGAGCCAGACGGCTTCTCCGGCGGTCTCGAGCTTACGGCCCACTCTCACACGCTCTCCTCTGCGCGTGCAGGCAATCACATCGAAGTGAGGGGTCGAGAAGTCCCCTCGGTCGCGCTCGAAGAAGGGACGCGCGCTCACATCGATGCAGAACTGGCGAATGTTGGCGCCTTCCACAACGCGGCGCAAAAGCCAGAATGGCCCTGAGCGGACGGTGAGCACGCGGCCGGCGATGCTCACGGCCACCAAGCCAGTAATGAGCGCCGAGAGGAGATACAGGAGGTCTTGGGAAGGTCTTTCCACCATGAGCGCGTGCCACCTGATGTGCAGCCCACCGCGCTGATCGATGCGAAGGGAGAAGCGTTCAGGCCGCCCAACGTCGGCATGTGGAGATCCAGCTCCGGTGGGCGCAATCAACTTCTTGCACGCACTGCACCAGTAGGAACTGTGCACCGGATCCCAGTCCTTGAATTGCCAAAGCGTGGAGCATTCCGGGCACGCGAGCCCCATGTTCGCGACACGCGGCCCACCAGCAAGGAGGATCTGCAACAGCCGCGAAACGTCCGCCCTCGCCTTGGAGTGCACTCTCTCTTTGCTGCAGCTGCCGCAGCTGACGGGGTCAGAGCCCGCGCCCACGAACCGGATGGGGAATGGGAATGGAGTTCCACAGGTCGGACAGTGCGAGAGAGCAGAGGACATGCGAGGTCAGATTAGCGCACGGGGGCTCCTCGCTCGCCCCTCGACAGCTGCATCGCCCGCACGCGACGCTCGTGCGCCATGAGGTCCACCCCTTCCCCCCAGCGCTTCTCCTTGCGCCGCGCCGTGCTCTTCGGAGCGTGCCTCTCCTGCCTCGTGGGCGGAAGCTGGACGGTGGGCACCGGCCTCCGTGGCCTGAAGGGCGACGTCGACTGCGGCGGCCAGAGCGCGGAGG
>JAKEEX010000625.1 GCA_022616315.1 Myxococcaceae bacterium | reverse complement strand
GACGCGCCGAGGCGCGTGAGCGTGTGCAGCAGCTCCTCACCTACTGGGGCGAGCGCTTCGGCGTGCAGGGCTTCTGGACGGGCAACACGGTGCGCGTCGTCGGGCGCCTCATCGGGGTGGCCTTCGAGGCGCGCCTGGTGGTGGGCGACGACCGCGTGGTGGCGGAGGCGTCGGACCCCGGCTTCTTCATGCGCGGGGCGGCCATCGACTACATCAACCGCAAGCTGGGCAAGTACCTGAACCCCCGGTACGAGGAGTCGTAGCTCCTCCTTAGCCGACCCGTGGAAACACGAAGGCCCCGGTGCTCGCGGTGGGCGAGGCATCCGGGGCCGCCGGGCGGGGTGTGCGCCTTCCTGCTTACGCCGCGTGCTGCCCGGGCGCCACCTCGTCGCGGCGCGGCCGCTGGCGGAGCGTGCCGAAGAGGACGTCAATCCAGCGGTGGCTGATGCCGAAGTTCTTGTCCGGCGTGTTGAAGTGGTGCGCCATGTGGTGGGAGCGCAGCGTCTTGCCCCACTGCGTGCGCGGCGTGTGCGCGTGCGTGGCGTAGTGGAGGTAGTCGTACCAGAGGTAGCCGGCCACCAGGCCCACGAAGAAGGGGATGGTGGCGTGCGGCGCATCGAGGGGCCACAGCAGCGCGGTGACGACGAGCGCCAGCGGGATGCTCGCGCCGAGCGGCATCACCAGCCGGTCCAGGTCATCCGGGTACTTGTGGTGGAAGCCGTGGATGATGTCGTGGAGCTTGCGCGTCAGCGGGCCGCTGCCCTCCCAGTGGAAGAAGTTGCGGTGGAGGAAGTACTCCATGAACTGCCACGCCACCCAGCCCACCGGCAGGAACGCGAGCGACCAGAGCGGCGTGGTGACGCCCGTCCAGAGGGCCCACCCCAGCAGCACGGTGATGAGCGGGATGTAGAAGAGGAACGGGGTGACTGGCTTCACCCGGGAAGCGCGGTCGAGGAAGGCGTTCTCGAACATCCGTCCGGAGGCATGCCGCTCGTAATCCATCTTCATGAGGCTCTCCTGCGTCGCAGCTCCGCACCCGGGGGGCGGAGTCTCCGACCGGACAGGGGCCCCGGGTTGAAGGCCCCGCTGTGACGCGGTGTGTTTGCGTCGATTTACACCGATGGGCAAGCAAAAGGTATGGGACGGGACGTTCCACACTCTGCACGCGCCTGTGAAGTCTTGTGAAGCAATGGACACGAGGGGCAGGCGGGGGAGCGAGCCGGGCCATGGGCCGGCTCGGAGCAGGCGGTCCGGCATGCGGCATGAGCAGGGGTGATGTGGTGCGCCGTGGGTGTCTTGCGGCCCGGGAGGCCATCCGCTAGCAGTGGCGCGCCGATGAGCTCCTCCCCTGAGTCCCCGAGTGCTGCGCGTCCGCGCCTTCCGCTGCTCCTGGCCAGCCTCGCCCGCCGCCCTGCCTTCTGGGCCCTCCTGGTGGTGGTGGGCGTGGGGCTTCCGGCGCTGACGCTCGTGAAGACGCTGCGCGCGTCCCGGGCGCAGGAGGTGCTGGGCACGCTGCCCACCTTCCGCTTCACCAGCCAGGAGGGGAGCCCCTTCGGGACGGCGGAGCTGGCGGGCAAGGTGTGGGTGGCCAACTTCATCTTCACCCGCTGCCCCACGGTGTGCCCCGTCTTCTCCGCGAAGATGGCCCGGGTGCAGGAGCAGAGTGCCGGACTCGGCCCGGCGCTTCGGCTCGTCTCGTTCTCGGTGGACCCGGAGTACGACACCCCTGAACGCCTGAAGGCCTACGCGGCCCGCTACAAGGCGGACCCTGCCCGCTGGACGTTCCTCACCGGGGAGTACCGGCAGCTGCAGCGGATGGTGGTGGACGGCTTCAAGGTGGCCATGGGGCGCGAGGACGCCGCGGACGACGAGGTCCAGGGCATCTTCCACGGCGAGTACTTCGTGCTCGTGGACGGGCAGGG
>JAKEEX010000624.1 GCA_022616315.1 Myxococcaceae bacterium | reverse complement strand
TCGTCATCCGCCAGCGCCTGCGTATCCACGAGCACCAGCCCCGCCACCCGGCCCGCGTCCTCCCGCAGCACCGCCATGGCCGCGTACCCTCCCATGGACACACCCCCCACCACGGCGCGGTCCACACCAAGGTGCTCGAGGAGCGCGATCACGTCCCGCGCGATCCGGGCCATGTCGGTGGGCCCGGTTGGCGCGCCGCTCCCGCCGAAGCCGCGGACGTCCGGGAGGAGGAAGCGGTAGCGCCCGGAGAGGGCGCGCACCTGGGGCCGGAACATCTCCGCGTGCAGCGGAAAGGCGTGGAGCAGCACCACTGGGAGGCCCCGGCCCTCGTCCACGTAGTGCAAGGGGAAACCATCGACGGAGAGCGTGGGCATGAGGCAGCGTCCCTAGCGCTGGAGCCCCGCCTTGTCGAGGGCCGGCCGAGCTTCCAGTACGAAGATGTGGGCTCCCGGCGGCGGACGGGGCTACACTGCGTGGTCCTGTGGAATCCGAGATTTCCCCACACCTGGCACCCCTCCTCGAGCAGACGCTCCAGCAGCTGACCGATCCGACCTTCTCCGGTCGGCTGCGCAAGGTCTACGTGGCGGGGGCGCGGGCCATCTCCCGGCTGTCGGACCTGGACCTGGTCCGGTACGAGACGCGCATCGAGGAGACGGGCGCCGACCTCTCCCTCTGGGAGGAGATGGCCCCGGTCATCCGGGACACGGTGCTGGACGTCAATGCGCTGCTCCACGTGATGCGCGAGCAGTTCCCGCCGGGGGAGCCGCGCCTCGGGAGCCACCCGCAGGCCGCGACTGCGACGGCGGTCATCCAGGAGTCCGTGCTCCAGATGGCCTCCGGCGTCACCCAGCTCGGCGAGGCCATGCGCAACCCCGCGGTCATGGGGGACCGCTGGAACCTGCTCGCCGAGGTGCAGTCCTTCCGCACACGCTTCCGCAGCCAGGTCGGGAGCATGATCTACGAGTCCATCACCAGCTTCGCGGACCTCCACCGCAAGGACGTGGTGCCAGGCCACGACGGGGAGCTCCGCGCGGCACTTGCGCTGCGGAGCACGCTGGCAGACCTCCTCCGTGTCATCAGCGGACGGCTGGACAAGGTCCGCGAGGCGGAGCCCGAGGACGTGCAGTGGAACGCGCAGCAGCTCCAGGGCGAGCTGGACACGTTCGGGAAGACCGCCGCCTACAAGGCGCTCCGCGCCCAGGACAAGAGGCGACTCGTTGAGCAGCGCAGCGTGGTGGGCCGCCTCGTCACGTCGCCCACGCCGAGCCGTGCGGAGCTCCTCATGGTCTGCCAGGAGCTTCGAGACTTCGTCGCGGGGCTGGGTGAGGTGAGCCAGCGCGCCATCCTGCAGCAGCACGACCGCGAGCTGATGGCCGGATGCGGCGTGCGCCTCGAGCAGGCAGCACAGCTGATGCGGAGCCAGCCCGAGGCGGCGGCCCACGCGTTCGTCGAGGCCGCAGCGGGCGCGCAGGCACTCTACGGCAGGGTCCCCGAGCTGGACCTGTTCCTCCGACGCACGCGCAAGCTTCAGGCGGGCAGTCTCTCCCTGACGGAGCTGCGGACCTCCGTCGAGACGCTCCGGCAGCTTCTCTCCGGTCTTCCGCTCAAGTGAGCGCGCGTCCCGTCTCGCGCAGCGCCGTGGCGAGGGCCCACGTCGCACCGCGGCCGCTCGTGGACGCAGACCTCTCGCGCGTCAGGGCCGTGCTCACGGATGTGGATGGCACGCTGACCACCGGCGGCCAGCTCCGTGCGAGCACGGTGAAGAGCCTCGAGGCGCTCTCCGCCGCGGGCGTCTCGCTCGCGCTGGTGACGGGGCGGCCCGCGGGCTGGGGCGAGTGCTGGGTGAGAACCCTCCCTGTCCGGGCGGTCGTGACGGAGAACGGCGGTGTCACCTTCGTCCGGGACGCGCGTGGACGCATCCACAAGTGGTTCGTCGAACCCGACGCCACGGTCCGCGCGGCCCAGCGCTCGGCGCTCGTGTCCCACGTGGAGGCGGCCCTCGCCCACGTGCCGGGTGCGAGGCTCTCCTCGGACAGCGCGTACACCGAGGTGGACCTCGCCATCGACTACGCCGAGGACGCGGACCTGGGGCCCGAGGCGGCCATTGCGCTAGAAGCCTTCCTCCGTGCGCGCGGTGTGACGGCCGTGCGCTCCTCGGTGCACGTCAACTGCTGGATGGGCGGCTTCGACAAGCGGACGGCCGCTCGCGCGCTCCTGGCGCGCCACCTGCGCATTCCCCGCGCCGAGCAGCCCCACGCCGTGGTGTACGTGGGTGACTCCTTCAACGACGCGCCGCTCTTCGCGGCCTTCGCGCTGTCCGTGGGCGTCGCCAACGTGCGGTCCGTGCTGGACATCCTGGACGCTCCGCCGTCATTCATCACCCGGGCCGCGGAAGGGCGTGGCTTCGAGGAGCTGGCGCGTGCGCTGCTGGGCGCGCGCCGCCGCGTTAGGACACGGCGATGAGTCTGGTGAAGCTGGAGCTGAACAAGGGCCTGGGGCGCCACCTGCGCGCAGGCCACCCCTGGGTCTTCCGCAAGGCGCTGGAGCGTGCGCCGAAGATTCCGCCCGGGAGCGTCGTGGACCTCACCGAGGACGGCCGCTTCGTGGCGAGGGGGTACTACGATCCGCTCTCGCCCATCGCCGTGCGCGTGCTCACCCGGAACCCACGCGAGCAGGTGGACGCCAGCTTCTTCGCTCGCCGCATCGCGCACTGCGTGGACATGCGCAGGCGCCTCCTGGACCTGTCTGGGACGGACAGCTACCGGCTCGTCCACGGCGAGGGGGATGGTCTGCCGGGCATCGTCGTGGACCTCTACGCGGGCTGGGCGGTGGTCAAGCTCTACTCGGCCGGGCTCACACCCTACCGCCCGCTCATCGTCGAGGCGCTGAGGGCCGCGGTGCCGGAGCTGAAGGGCGTCCTCGGCCGTGACGAGCTCGGCCGTGATGACGCGGAGGAGCGTGACTCCACGGGCGTGGGACGCATGCTGTGGGGTGAGCAGGCGCCGCCCATCGTCCCCATCCGCGAGCACGACGCAGTCTTCGCGGTGGACCCGTGGCGCGGGCAGAAGACGGGGTTCTTCCTGGACCAGCGCGAGAACCGCTTCCTCATCCGCCGCCTGTCAGCGGGGCGCGACGTCCTCAACTGCTTCTGCTTCAGCGGTGGCTTCTCGGTGAATGCGGCCCTCGGGGGCGCGAACCAGGTCTTCTCGGTGGACCAGGACGCGGACGCCGTGGCGCTCGCGCGCGAGAACTTCCAGCGCAATGGGTTGCCTGCGGAGAAGCACGACTTCCTCGCGGCGGACGTCTTCGACCTCATCGCCTCCTTCAAGAAGGAGGGGCGGACCTTCGACCTCATCATCCTGGATCCGCCGGCCTTCGCGAAGAGCCAGAAGGCGGTGCAGGCCGCCCTCGACGGCTACGCCTCGCTGAACCGGCAGGCGCTCGCCATCCTCCGTCCGGGCGGGCTGCTCGCGACGGCGTCGTGCTCTGCGCGGGTGACCTCGCAGGACTTCCTCGGTGCGGTGAAGGAGGCGGCGTACAACGCGGGGGTCGAGCTGGCCCTCGTGGAGGAGCGCTACCAGCCGCCGGACCACCCCATCCGCCTGCAGTTCCAGGAGGGGCGCTACCTCAAGTTCTTCGTCCTCCAGCAGGTCTGAGGGATCCCGTGGTCCAGTCCGGCCAGTTCCTCGAGCGCCCGACGCTCGTCCCGGTCGGGGACGTGGTGATGGAGGGAATCGCGCACCGGGGCAAGGCGCGGCCGCCACTGCTCATCCTCCCGCCGCGCCCGGAGGACGGTGGCGGGATGGACCACGTGGTCTGCGCGGAGCTGGCCTGGGCCGCGGCGCGCGCGGGCCATCCGACGCTGCGCTTCAACTTCCGCGGCGTGGGCGCGAGCCAGGGGCACCAGGGGAACGGGCCTGCGCTCGTGGAGGACGCCGTGGCGGCGCTCCAGGTGGCCTCGGAGAACGCAGCGGGTGCACCCGTGGCCGTCGCCGCGCTCGGTGCTGCGGCGGAGGTCGCATTGGCGCTCCAGAGACTGGACACACGGGTGTGGGGAGTTTGCCTGGTTGACCCCATTGCCGTCGCGCCAGAGGCATTGGAACAGCTCCCCGTGCCGCTGCTCGCCATCTTCCCCGCAGACGAGGCGCAGCCCGGGCGGGTGTCGCTGGCCGCGAGCGTGGCCGCCGCGGGAGGGCAGCTCGAGCTCGTCGAGGAGGCGGACGCGTCCTTCCGGCGGCATCTTCCCCAGGTAGGACACCTCCTCGCTGCCTGGCTCGAGCGTCTCGCTGTGAACATTCCGTAGGATGGAAGGGCAGACCCAATCGTTTCCCCGGCCGTTCGTAGGGCGCACAAAGACGGGAGTCCTGCCATGTCGCCACTGTCCCGGCTGCACCCGGTGTCCGCGTTGTGCCTGCTCCTCGCAGCCACGGTGAGCTGGGCGGAGCCCCCAGAGGACGCCGCCGACGAAGCGGAGCCTGGAGCCATCGTCGTGGACTTCCGGGACGGCACCACCGAGGCCGAGTTCGACGCCTGGGAGGCGGACTGGGGCGTGGACGTGGAGTTCAACTCCGTGGAGGGCCAGCGGACCGGCATCACGCTGGCGCGCGGCGTGGAGGACGTGGAGGGCGCGCTCGAGCGCATCCGGCGTCACCCCGCGGTGGAAGCGGCCGAGCCGCTCGCGCTCTTCACGGTTCCGGAGCCCGCCGAGGCGTCCGCGCTCGCTGGCCCCGCGCCGCGTGCGAGCGGAAAGGGTTTCATCCCGAACGATCCGGACTTCGGCCGCCAGTGGAACCTGGCGCTCATCGACATGCCCGCCGCGTGGGAGCGGAGCCGGGGCAAGGGCGTGGTGGTGGCGGTGCTGGACACCGGCATTGCCTACGAGGACCGGGGCGACTTCAAGCAGGTCCCGGACCTCAAGAGCGCGCGCTTCGTCGAGGGCTACGACTTCGTGAACGACGACGCGCACGCGAACGATGACCACGGGCACGGAACACACGTCGCCGGGACCATCGCCCAGGCCACGAACAACGGAGAAGGCGTGGCGGGCGTGGCCTTCGAGGCGAGCCTCATGCCGGTGAAGGTGCTCAACCACTTCGGCGCGGGGAACGCGGCGGACATCGCGGAGGCCATCCGCTTCGCGGCGGACCACGGCGCGCAGGTCATCAACATGTCGCTCGGCGGCGGTATGCGCTCGGAGGTGATGGCCCGCGCGGTGGCATACGCGCGCGAGAAGGGGACGGTGGTGGTGGCCGCCGCTGGCAACCGTGGCGTGGGACGCGTGGAGTACCCCGCGGCCTACGACGGGGCGGTGGCAGTCGCTGCGGTGGGCCCGGACGGTGCGCGGGCGCCGTACTCGTCGTACGGGAAGGAGCTCGACATCGCGGCCCCGGGTGGCAACAAGAAGCTGGGCGGCGAGGCGGGCGGCATCCTCCAGAACACGATCGATCCGCGCGATCCCTCGCGCTCGATCTACGCGAGCTACCAGGGCACGAGCATGGCCACCCCGCATGTGGCTGCCGTCGCCGCGCTGCTCTTCGCGGAGGGTGCTCGCGGTCCGGAGGAGGTGGAGCGGGCGCTCTTCGAGGGGGCCACTCCTGTCAATGGACAGGCGTGGAGCTCCGAGTACGGGCACGGGCTGCTCCATGCGGACCGGACGCTCGCGGCAATGAAGGGCCAGTGGAGCGTGGACTGGAACCCGCTCGTTTGGGCCGCCGTGCTGCTTGCGGCGGTACTCCTCACAATTGGTCGGCGTGAACGTCCCGGATACCTCCAGGTGCTCGTGAGGCCCCTGTTCCTGGTTCCGCTCCTGGTCGCCACGGTGGGCCTCTTCTTCGTGCGCTGGGTGGGAACGCACGAGGTGCTCGAGACGGCATCGCTGCCACTGCCGGACCTCGAGCGCATCATCTTCGGCCGTGGCCGGCCCGCGAGTCCCTTCGTCTACAGCGCGCTCATCCCGGTGGTGGCCTCGTTCGTGGCCATCGGATTGAAGGGATTGCGGCCGGTGGTCGGGGGCCTCGCCATCGGCTTCGCGGGGCTCCTCGCGTATGCCGCCTGGTCCGGGGCGCCGGCGATTGCGTGGATGCCGTTCCGCATGCTCGCGGTGCCGTGGCTCGTGTTCAACGTGCTCGTGTGCCTCTTCGTGGCGCGTGCGCTGCTGCGCGTGGAGCGGCCATGACGACGCTCAAGGGCAGGGTGGTGTTCCGCGACGTCGAGACGGGCGTGTGGGTGCTCGAGACGGACGATGGCAAGAGCTACCAGCTCGCCGGCGGGGACCGCGGAATCAAGAAGGATGGCCGCTCCGTCGAGGTGACGGGCCGCGTGGAGCGTGGCCTCCTGACGACGGCCATGGTCGGCCCCGTCTTCCACGTCGCCTCGTATCGGTTCCTCTAGCAGCCTGTACTGGGACCCGGACACTCCCCGGTGGGACTCATCCACGGCGCGGATGAAGTCAGCACGTCGGTGAGGCACGGTGCGGGAGGCACGGTGCCCCGCGGGTGACGCGGGTGCGCTCCCGTGCTGGCCTGCTCGTGCTCCGGCTGCCGCGCGCGTGTGGAAGCACCGCCGCGAGGTGAGGGGCGGGCGCTCTGGG
>JAKEEX010000007.1 GCA_022616315.1 Myxococcaceae bacterium | reverse complement strand
TTGCGCTCGTAGTCGCCGGGCACGAGGTGCAGGTTCGACCGCGTCACCTCGAGGTAGTAGCCGAAGACCTTGTTGTAGCGGACCTTCAGGGACGAGATGCCAGTGCGCTCGCGCTCGCGCGCCTCGAGCCGCACCAGGTAGTCCTTGCCACTCGTGGACAGCGACACGAGCTCGTCCAGCTCGGCGTGGTAGCCGGGCTTGATGAGCCCTCCCTCGGTGAGCACCGCCGGTGGCTCCTCCGCCACCGCCCTGTCCAGGAGTGCGGAGACGCCAGCGAGCTCGCCCATGGGACCCGCAAGGCCGCGCAGCAGCGGCGCCTCCACCCTGCCGAGGAGCCCCGCGAGCGTGGGCAGCTGGAGGAGCGACGTCGCGAGGGCCCGGAGGTCGCGCGCGTTGCCCACCCCGGTGGCGATGCGTCCACAGAGCCTCTCGACGTCCGCCACCTTCCGGAGGACGCCCGTCAGCTCCTCGCGCAGGACGCCGCGGCCCACGAGGGCCTCCACCGCATCCAGACGCGCGTGGATCTCGGGGAGCGCGCGCAGCGGAGCGAGCAACCACCGCGAGAGCTTCCGTGCCCCCATCCCCGTGGCCGTGCGGTCCAGCACCGAGAGCAGCGTTCCCCTGCGGCTCCCGTCCCGCATGCTGCGAACGAGCTCGAGGTTGGCACGCGTGGCCTCGTCGATGAGCAGCACCGCGCCCGGACGCTGCAGGCTGATGCGGTCCACGTGCCGGGCGTCCGTCCGCTGGGTGTCCCTGAGGTAGCGCAGGGCCGCGCCCGCGGCCCCCACCGACCGCGGCACCTCCGAGAGCCCGAAGCCGTCCAGCGAGGCCACGCCCAGGTGGTTGCGCAGGAAGGCCCCCGCGCGTGTGGGCTCGAAGGCCGCCTTCTCCAGCGTGGCCACCGGGGGCCGCTCGGCGAGGAGGGACAGGAGCCGCCCCACCTCGGGCGCGCCCTCCATCCCCGCAGGAACGAGGAGCTCCCGGGGCCGCGCGCGCCCGAGCTCCTCCGCGAGCGACTCCACGGTGTCCGCTGCGAGGGCCGTGAACTCCCCGGTGGAGCCGTCCAGGAGTGCCGCGCCCCACCCGTCCTCGTT
>JAKEEX010000623.1 GCA_022616315.1 Myxococcaceae bacterium | reverse complement strand
CAGGCCCTCTCCGTCCACATCGTCGCGTCTGCAAATCTGGGCGTGGAGACCGAACGGAGCAGAGCCAGATGCCACGAACTGGAGGACGCCCTTCCGAGAGCGGATTGCCTCCGGCAACGGGCGCCCCGGAGTCTCAGTCCCCTCCGCACGACGCCAATGCCCCGGTGGCGCCCGTGCAGAGCCCTCCGCGAGCAACCTTCGCCGATGCCGCCTTCCTGGGAGCCATCAGCTCGGGCGTCTCGCTCGCGCTGACGGTCCTCCGCTCCAAGGTTGCAGCGCTCGTGCTCGGTCCGATCGGCCTGGGCATGGCAGCGGAGGTGACGCAGTACGTCTTCCTGATGACAACCCCGGCGGCGGTGGTCTCCGGGACGGCCCTGTCCAGCGGACTGGCCGAGGCCCAGGGGCGCAAGGACACCTCGTCCTCCCGACGCATCTACTCCACCGCGTTGACCGCGTTGTTCCTCCTCGCACTCGTGGGGGGCACCCTCTCCATCTTCGTCTGCGGGCTCGTGCTCGGCCCCGAGCTGGGGCACGGCGTCTGGCTGTTCGCCCTTCTGGCCGCGGTCGGCATGTTCGGAAGCAACCTGGCGTCCATCCCCTGTCTCGTCCTGACGGCACACGGTGACGTCAGGACTCCCGTCCGCATCAGCCTCTACGCCGGGGTGCTGCTGGCAGTCGTCAGTGTGCTGTGCATCGTTCGCTGGGGCCTGCCGGGGCTGTTCGTGGCCCTGGCACTCACCCCGGTCATCGCGCTGGCGGTGACGCTGCCCCTGGCGTCACGCGCCCTTCCCGACTTCCCCTGGCGTCCGACCTGGACGCTGGACTGGCGGTACCTGCGGTTCGCGTTGGGTGTCGGAGTGGCCACTTTCGCGGGCGCCATGCTCCAGCAGGTGGTGCTCATGCTCGTCCGCAGGCTCCTGGACCGGCAAGGTGGCAGTGCCCTCATCGGACAGTTCCAGGCGGCCTGGGCGGTGGGGGCGACCTACTTCGGTGTCGTCCTGGGAGGGCTCGCGAGCTTCGCCTTCCCACGCTACGCCGCAGCGACGACGCCGGAAGCACTGAGCAGGGAGGTCGACGAGGCGGCCCGTCTTGTGCTCCGCGCAGCGCCTCCCATCGTGTTCATGGCGATTGCCCTCGCCGACCTCGTCATCGAGCTCCTCTACAGCGGGCAGTTCGCGCCCGCGACCAGGCTGCTCGCGTGGCAGTTCGTCGGGGACCTGCCCAAGGCGCTGGCCTGGGTGCTCGGCGGCCCGCTCCTCTACAGGGGGAGGGTCCGCGCGACTCTGGTGGCCGAGTTCTTCTTCTCCGTCGTGTTCGTGGCAGGGGCGCTCCTCTGCGTCCCCCTCTGGGGGCTGGAAGGGGTCGGGTTCGCCTATGCAGCCGCCTACGTCGCCTTCCTCCTCCTCGTCCGGTGGCTGCTCCAGAGGGAGTGCGGTGTCCGCCGCGAGCCGAGTCAGCTCTGGTGGGTGCTCGGGCT
>JAKEEX010000622.1 GCA_022616315.1 Myxococcaceae bacterium | reverse complement strand
CCGCTTCACGATGGACCGGGACACCAAGACCTTCCTCGAGGAGACCCAGAAGTGGTTCGATCAGGACGGGCTGCGGCTGATCGACGTCGAGCGCTACGAGGCCAACGGCCACGCGCGCTGGGCCGGCGTCTACCGGACTGGTGAGTGGGGCCACCGCCTGATCATCGACCGCGGCGTCGAGAACCTCCTGGCCGAGACCCAGGAGGCCTTCGACCAGAAGGGCTATCGTCTTGTAAACGTCGACGTCTACACGCTCTGATTGCGGCGACTGGCTACTCGAGAGCCTCCCAACAAGATCACTGGCGTCGCACTGACTGAAGCTCATCCGTCTCACCCAGGCCGCCTCGAACACACGCCGCCCGTCGTTCCCTCGCCGTCCGCCGCCGACAACATCCGCCGCTGGGCAGGACATCCAGAGCAGCACTCCAACTGGCGTCGAGCACACGATGGCCGGCTCGCAGCCGCTCGTGCCCGGTCGTGGGCCTGCGCTGTCACTACTCGTAGCGCGCGACCGGCGGCTCGGCGAGCGCCGCCCGGGTCCACGCCTCCATCGCCGGCAGGGCGAGCACCGCGTCACGGTAGGCGGCGAGCGTCGCGTCCAGCAGGACGCCGTACGTGACGAAGCGGGTGACCACGGGGGCGAACATCGCGTCCGCGATGCTGAAGCGGCCGAAGAGGAAGGGCCCGCCCGCACCGAAGCGCGTGCGGCACTCCGTCCACAGTGCCTGGATGCGCGCGATGTCCTCGGCGACGCCGGGCGCCGTGAGCCCCACGCCCGGCTTCCTCGCACGGATGTTCATGCCCAGGTTCTGGCGCAGCGCTCCGAAGCCCGAGTGCATCTCCGCGCTCACCGAGCGCGCCACGGCGCGCGCCGCCGGGTCCTGGGGCCACAGCTGTGCCTGCGGGAAGGTCTCCGCCAGGTACTCGCAGATGGAGAGCGAGTCCCACACGGTGAGCTCCCCGTGACGCAGCGCGGGAACGCGGCCGCTGGGCGAGTGGCTGGCGATGTTCGCCGCTGTGTCCGGGCGGTCGAGCGCGATGACCACCTCCTCGAAGGGCTGCCCGGTGTGGGCGAGTGCGAGGTATGGGCGCAGGGACCAGGAGGAGTAGTTCTTCGAGCCGACGACGAGCGTGAGCGAGGGAGTGGCCATGGCGCTTCACCATACAGACCCCGGGGCGGGGCGGGGCGGGCCGTGGTCGTGCGCTTCGCCCCGCGCGGCCACGGCCCTCTCGCCTCGCTCGGGGTGCCGCTGCCCGAGGCCCCAGCGTCCGGGGGCGCCTCCCTACTGGTGGGCGGTCCTCAGCCCCGCCTCGGGCTGCTCTGCGCCAGCGCGGGGCTCGCTCGCCCCGGCACTCTCGCGCACCTCCGTCAGCCGGCCGAGAATGAAGGCCCCGCCCGCCATCACCAGGTCGCGCACCGCCACGTCGAGGTACTTCCCGCTGGTGAGCAGGTTGAGCGCGATGAGCACCAGCCAGGCGCTGACGACGTACGCGCCGAGCCGGGTGAGGCGCGAGAGCACCAGCACTCCCGCGAGAATCTCCACGACTCCGACGACGCCCATGAAGGTGGAGGCGCTGACCGGCAGCTCTGGTTCAGCTTGGGGTCCAGCATTCCAATCCTCCTCCCCCTCCCGGGGGCTGTCGTGGTTCATGGGATTGGATTCACGAGCGCATCAGGAGGTGACAGCTGCCGGTGTCTGTCACCTTCCGGCTGGCTGCTGCATCCAGTGCTTCGAGAGGTGTCCCCATGCCGTCCGCTCCATCCCGCAAGCCCCCCCTGCCCGCGGGCGCCGCGCAGCTCTCCGACGAGGAGGTGGCCCGGCGCGTCTGCGCGGGTGAGACCGCGCTCTTCGAGGTGCTGATGCGGCGCTACAACGCCCGCGTGTACCGCGCGGTCCGCTCCTGCCTCCGGGACGAGGGCGCGGTGGAGGAGGTCATGCAGCAGGCCTACTTGCGTGCCTTCACCCACCTCGACCAGTTCTCCGGCGCCGCGCGCCTCTCCACCTGGCTGGTGCGCATCGCGGTGAACGAGGCGCTGATGCGGCGGCGACGCGAGGTGCGCCTTCACGTGGTGGCGGACGTGGAGGAGCTGTCTGGAGGACCTGACATGGAGCCTGTTCCATCGCCCGAGGACCGGGCGGCGCGGCGCGAGCTCGCGTCACTGCTCGAGCGCGCGGTCGACTCCCTGTCGGAGGGGTACCGCACCACCTTCGTCCTGCGCGAGGTGGAGGGCCTGAGCACGGCGGAGACGGCGGAGGTGCTCGGCGTCAGCGAGGACGTGGTGAAGACGCGGCTCCACCGCGCGAAGGGCCAGGTGCGCGACGCGCTCTACGCCGCCGCGGG
>JAKEEX010000078.1 GCA_022616315.1 Myxococcaceae bacterium | reverse complement strand
CGTGACGGCGTGCTTCCCGTGCACGGCATCGTGGATTTGCCGCGGCCTGTCGTGGAGGTCGACGCGGATGGGGAAGTCGATGGTGCCCCGCTCGGCGTGGACGTGTCCCTCCACCCAGGCCACGTACCGCTTCTCCACCTCCCTGAGGATGAACTGTCGCTGCAGCGCCGCATGGGTGCGCGCATCCAGCGCGGCGACGAGCAGCCCCGACGTGTCGAGGTCCAGCCGGTGCACGAGGAGCGGCCCTGTCGCGTCTGGGTAACGTGTGCGTAGCCGCGTGAGCACGGAGTCCGTCAGCGAGGAGTCCTTCCCCGGAACGGAGAGCAAGCCGCAGGGCTTGTCCACGACGACGAGCCACGCATCCTCGTAGACGACGGAGAGTGCCTCTGACGCGACGGCCGGTGGCGCAAAGGTACGCGGAGACGCAACACACAAACCTTCCAGCATGGCCGGGAGCAGGGGCCCGCACTTGTCCTTGCATGCGGGGTAGTACGCACCCGAGACGCGCCCTCCCGCGGAAGGCGGCGCTCCCCACCAGAACTCCGCGAGCGCCAGCGGTCGCAGGCCGTGCGCGAACGCGTGGGCGAGCAGCTTCGGTGCCGCACAGTCTCCGGCGCCCGAGGGTGGCTCTCTGCGTGCGAACAGCTCGCGCAACGGACGGCGCCCACCCAGCGCATCCGGGACGATGTACGTGTCCTGGATGCGCTTCATGAGCACGCGGCAGACGAAGTGTCGCAGTCGCTCGAGGGCTTTCAGACGCCGCTCCAGCCGCGCTCGCTTCGGCTCGAGCTCGCAGCGCTCCACCTCGTGCGCTGCGTCCATCCGGCGACGCTCCGCCTTGTCACCCCGGCTCTGCTGCTCCAGTGCGTGGAGGGCCGCGTTTTTCTCCTCATGCGAGAGAGCGTCCGACGCCGCGAGAGTGGCCCGCTCCGCGTGACGGCGCTGGCGTCTCGCCTCGTGCAGCGAGCGCAGCGTCGTGCGTTCGGACGCGTGGCGCGCACTCTGGGCTTCGAGGGCCGCGCGAACAGAGAGGAGCTCGGGTGACGTCCAGGCCGCTTCGGCGCGGGCGAGCAACACCTTCACCACGGCCTCTCCCGCGGGCTCCACCTCCGTCCGTGCGTCGCGGTCGAAGAGCGGTGGCACGAAGCCCGGAACATCCCAGCGCCCGGCGAGCATGCCGGAGAAGGCGCGGAGGAACCCGATGCGCCCGTCCGGAGCCTTCACGACGAGCACGCCGAACATCTTGCCGCCCTCGGGGCCCTCGAGCGTGGAAGTCGCGATGTCAGGGGCGACGAGGCCGGCGCGAAGCTCCGCCTGCACCACCTCCGCCGTGCGGCGCGCGAGCGCGTGGGGACCGAGGCCGTCGAAGGGGCTCGGGAACGCGGCGGGGACATCGTGCGACGCAGGCTGGGGCGCGAAGGGGGTGAACCACGTTTCCACGGGGGATTCGGGTAGCACAGGTGATGCGCGTCCGGGCCTCGGGCCTCGTCAGGTATGAGCTGGCTGCTGCGCAGATGGGAGGGCGTCCCTCTGCTCGTGCGCTCGGGGAGCTCCCGAGTCCGGTTTGGCGCTTTTCTATTCACGCAATCCCCTGCGAGAGAAGAGAGCGGCCTGATTTCAGGCATTTACTTGCGCGCAGCGAGTCGTTTTCTATTCATTCATCCATTCATGGCGACCGTGCATGAGCTCCTCAGCGTCCTGACGCGCCTGCGCATCGCCCCGGCGGGCACGCTCGCGCGTGAGCTCGGCGTCTCGCAGCCGACGGTCTCGCGCCTGCTCGGGACGGCGGGCCCGCGCGTGTGCCGAATGGGACGAGGGCGAGCAACACGGTATGCGGCCACGCGAGAGGTGGCGGGGCTCGGCACGCACCTTCCCGTCTACTGCATCAGCGAAACCGGGCGGGCGCAGCGCATCCGGGAGCTCCACCTGCTCGTCGGCGGAGGCCACTGGCTCGCGTCCGCAGATGGCTCGGGCGACGCATTCGAGGGGCTTCCGCCATTTGCGGTGGACATGAGTCCACAGGGGTACATCGGCAGGGCCTTCAGCGCCCACCATCTGGAGCTGGACCTTCCCATCCGCCTCTCCGACTGGAGCGATGACCATCGCCTGCAGGCCCTGGCGCGCCGAGGGGAGGATTGTGTCGGGAACCTCGTCATCGGAGAGGAGTCCCTCAACCGGTGGCTCTCCGGCACGCCCCTTCACGTGGAGCCGGAGGGATACCCGGAGCTCGCGCGCGACATCGCTCGGCAGCAGGCCGGCTCGTCCGCGGGAGGGGAACACCCGAAGTTCCTCGTCTTCTCCTCGGGCCGACATGTGCTGGTGAAGTTCGCGAGCTCCGAGGGCGCAACGGACCGGCGCTGGCAGGACCTCCTCGTCTGCGAGAGCCTTGCACTCGCCCAGGTGCGTGCCGCGGGAATCGACGCTTCCACCTCTCGCTGGCTGGACGTGGGGCGCTACCGCTTCCTCGAGGTGGAGCGCTTCGACCGCATCGGAGAGCGCGGGCGGCGCGGGGTTGTCTCCCTCGCAGCGTTCGACAGCGAGTACATCGGGAGCGGCGGGCCATGGACCCGGGCTGCCACGAGACTCCGGGAGCTGGGGCACATCGAGGACCCGGATGCGCGGCGCATCCGGTGGTTGGATGCCTTCGGGGCTCTCGTCGGCAACACGGACCGGCACCTCGGCAATCTCGCGTTCTTCTCCGAGGTGGGAAGTCGCAAGCTCCGTCTCGCCCCCGTCTACGACATGCTCCCCATGGTGTTCGCTCCTTCCAGTGCGTGGGTGGTGGAGCGGGAGTTCTCTCCCAGGCCGCCGACCGCGGAGGTGCTCGACGTCTGGCAGGACGCGGCTCACCACGCCTGCGGGTACTGGCGTGAAGTTGGCGCGTGCTCGGACCTGAGTGAGGAGCTTCGGAGCCGTGCCATGCAGTGCCTCGCCACGCTCGAGCGGCTCCGCGAGCGGGTGCTGCTCTGACTCAGCGCCCGTCGGCCGAGACGTCGCCCACGGGCACGAAGGGGCCCCCCGGCTCGAGGCGCACGAAGGCGCAGCCGGGCGGGGTGCGCAGCACCGGCTCGAGCGTGGGGTCCAGGGCCACGAGCTCGCGCAGGGGCACCTGGTGCAGCGCCTCCGGCGAGTGGTGGGCGGCGGCGTCCTCCTCGCCCGAGAGGAGGCACCAGCCGCTCTGGTCCGGACCGTCGGGCGGGTCCCTGTAGAGGAAGCCCACCCGCCCACCGGGCGCCAGCACTCTCCCGCTGACGAAGGCGAGCCGCGAGAGCTCCGCGGCGTTGCGCTCCTGCTCACCGCGCAGTCGCGCGACGTGAGCGTTGCCGAGCTCCACGCGGATGCGCACCAGCGCGCCCCGCGCGTCCAGGTCCCTGAAGACGGGGAAGCCGCCGTCGCCCCAGGTGGTGAGGAACTGGCACATGCGCGCGCCGCCCACCTCCAGCTGGCCGGATCCGGTGGGCGTGACACGTGCCTGGCGAAGCACGTGGAAGGCGTGGGAGTGCGGGCGCACGTCGGTGGTGAAGGAGAGGCCCAGCTCGCGCAGCTGCTCGGCGAGGAGCCCGAGCTCCGCGCACGCGCGCACGGGCAGGTCCGTCCAGCCGAAGAGGCTCTGCTCCCCGGGAGAGTCCACGGGGCTCGCCCCCAGGCGTCGCGAAGCCTCCGCCGCATCCGGGCCCCAGAGGACGACGTCCGCGAGCCCGTCCAGGGACTCGTCCTGGCGCCAGGCCCCGAGCGCATCCGCGTCGGCCACCATGAGGCGCGCCTCGTCCACCACGACGAAGCCCACCTGCTCGGAGCGCACCACCTGCACACCCGGCCGGCACTCGAGCGCCACGGTGCGCCAGCGTCGCGCCTCCACGTCCTCGGGAAGACGCGAGCCCAGCAGCGAGAGAGTCTCGTTCGGAGGCAGGCCTCCGACTGCCACGGCCCACAGTCCGTGGAACTGAACCACTCCCGCGCCGGAGCCATGCTCGAGCGCCAGCGTGACGCGGTCCCGGTGCGCCACGCGACGCACCAGGGGGACGAGCTGTGCGTTCAGGCCGTGACGACGCACGCACTCGGCGAAGCGCTCCTCGAGGTGGCGCAGGCCGCCGCGCGGGACATCGAAGAGGTAGCGCGAGTGCCACTGCCGGTCGAAGACGCGTCCGGCCCGTTCCGCGTCCGGGCCGTCGATGCGCAGGTCGAGCGCGGCGTTGGCCAGTGCGACCGCCTCGGGCGCGGCGCACCCCGGGGGAAGGACCGGCAGGCGGTCGTGGGACCACAGGCCGAGGACGCCCCCGTCCATCATCAGCACGACGCCCGAAGGTGCTGTCACCGTGCCCAGCAGCTCACGGGGAAGCTCGGCGTCGAGCGGGGAAGGCATGGGCGGAAGGTAGCGTGAAGGAGCAGGACGGGGAGTGGCCGCCTCCGGGGGACGCCCAGCAGCGGACAGCGCCAGGAGGCGTGTGGGAATGGCCGGCGGTCAGCGAGCAGAAAAATCGGACGCGGAGTGCATCCGTCCGTATGCCAGGTGGAGCCAGGACGGGGCTCTCGCGGTGCGTGCGTGCCCCGCATGAGTCGTCTCCGGAACACTCGGTCGGCGCTGACGGAGAGGCCCACGCGCAGCGCAACCGGCCCCAGCGCAACCGGCCCCTCTCCCTCTGGGAAAGGGAAAGGGTGAGGGGAAGCTGCGCCACCGGGTATACCGTCCGCGCCGCGCATGACCTCGTCGTCAGCTCACCCCGACATCTACGCCGGCATCCACAAGGCGCTCCGCCGCCGCCTCTTCTCGCTGTGCACGCAGGCGGGCACCACCGATGGAGCGGATGCATTCGCGGTGGAGGCACTCGCGCATGCGGCCGAGGGTGTCTTCGCGAGTCTGCGTGCACACGGGGAGCACGAGGAGCGCTTCTTTCACCCGCTGCTCGCGCGGGACGGGCAGGTTCGAGCCTCGCTTGACGACGCCCATGTGCAGCACGAGGCGGCGTTGTCGGGACTCGAGCAGCGCCTGGCGCAGGTGAGCGCGGAGTCGGATGCGGAGCGACGCCGCGAATGGGTGCAGGGCTTCTACCTGGAGCTGTGCGCGTTCACCGGAGACTTCCTGCTGCACCTGGACGAAGAGGAGAGGCGGGCCTTCCCCGTGCTGGTGGCGCACTGTACGGCGGACGAGGTGTCGGAGGCACACCGTGCGCTGCTCGCCGCCATGTCCCCGGAGGAACGCACGCGCGACCTGCTGTCCATCCTCGAGGCGTCGAGTCCTGATGAAGCGGCATTTCTACTCGACGTGCTCGCACGTAGTGGATCTGCGTGAGTGCGCAGCCGCGTGGCGGGGTGTGCGAGCATCTGCAGGCAGTTGTGCCCCGCTGAAGCAGGTGCTCGATGTCTTCTTCACGGCAGGCGCGAAGGTGATTGATTCCTCACCGATGTACGGCCGCGCCGAGCAGACCGTCGGCGACCTGCTCACCGCGTCGGTTGCGACGTCCAGAGCGTTCCTCGCCACCAAGGTGTGGACCGCGGGAAGGGAGCAGGGCATCGCGCAGATGAACGCCTCCTTCCGCAAGATGGGAACGCAGCGGATGGATCTGATGCAGGTGCACAACCTGCTGGACTGGCGGACGCATCTCCAGACATTGCGCGAGTGGAAGGCGGAGGGACGCATCCGCTACATCGGCGTCACGCACTACCTCCGCTCGGCGTTCGACGAGCTCGAGCACATCATCCGCAACGAGAAGATCGACTTCGTTCAGCTTCCGTACTCCATCGCCATGCGCGACGCGGAGACGCGACTGCTGCCCGCGGCGCAGGAGACGGGCACGGCCGTGCTGGTGATGCGTCCCTTCGAGAGCGGAGAGCTCTTCTCGATGACGAAGGGCAAGCCGCTCCCGGACTTCGCGAAGGAGCTCGGCTGCGAGAGCTGGGCCCAGTACTTCCTCAAGTTCATCCTCGGCCACCCGGCGGTGACCTGCCCCATCCCGGCGACCTCCAGGCCCCGGCACATGGAGGACAATCTGCGTGCGGGACTCGGACGGTTCCCGACCGAGCGCACACTGCTCGCACGGATGGTCGAGCATCTCGGCCTGTAGCTCCACCGGCTCTGCGGATACGCTGCACACCGCAGCCATGCCGAAGACTCCCGTGGGAGCCCTGCTCCCCAGCCTCCGGGGACTGGACTCCCAGCAGGGTCCTCTCCACCGCCAGCTCTCCGAGCGAGTTCGCGCGGCCATCCTCGCGGGCACACTCGCGCCGGGAAGCCGATTGCCCTCCACGCGCACGCTCGCGCGCGACCTCGGTGTGTCGCGCAGCACGGTGGAGCTGGCCTTCTCGGACCTGAGTGCCGAGGGATTCCTCGAGCGACGTGTGGGAGCGGGGAGCACCGTGTCCCTCCCCGAGGATTCGCGTCTGCCTCGTGCCGTCGCTCCGCTGCCTGACGTGAGGGCCACGGCGCCTGCACTCTCCCGTCAGGGCAAGGCCGTGGTGGCACAGCTCCTCGCACCCGACGCACCCGTCGTCCTCCCCTTCACTCCGTGTTTGCCCGCGGTGGACGCCTTCCCCGTGACGCTGTGGCAGCGCGCGCTGTCCCGGCAGGTGCGCGCCCTCGGCTCGCAGCTCCTCGGGACAGGGGAGCCCGGGGGCCTGCGAGCCCTGCGCGAGGCCATCGCCAGCCACCTGACCACCGCGCGCGGGGTGCGCTGCGACTGGAGGCGCGTGCTCATCGTCTCCAGCACGCAGCAGTCGTTGGACCTGGCGGCGCGGCTCCTGCTCGACCCGGGAGACACCGTGTGGATGGAGGAGCCGGGCTACCTCGGTGCGCGCTTGGCCTTCGCCGCCGCGGGAGCACGGCTGTGCCCGGTGCCGGTGGACAGAGAGGGGCTCCGGGTGGAGGAAGGTGTGTCGCGCGCCCCGACTGCTCGGCTCGCGTACGTGACGCCCTCGCATCAGTATCCACTGGGAGGCACGCTGAGTGCGGAGCGCAGGCGGGCCCTGCTCGAGTGGGCGCGACAGGCCAATGCCTGGGTCTTCGAGGACGACTACGACAGCGAGCTCCGCTACACCTCGCAGCCACTCGCCGCCGTGCAGGCGATGGATGAGGCCGGACGCGTCCTCTACGCTGGGACCTTCAACAAGGCCCTGTTCCCCGCGATGCGCCTGGCCTACCTCGTCGTGCCGGAGACGCTGGTGGAGGCGTTCGGCCGCGCCAAGGCGCTCGCGGACGGCCAGGCACCGCTGCTCCCGCAGGCCGCGCTCGCGGACTTCATGGAGCGCGGGCACTTCGCTGCGCATCTGCGGCGCATGCGGCAGGTGTACGGAGAGCGACGTGATTCCCTGCTGGATGCGCTCCGGCGTGAGACATCTGGGTTCCTGCAGGTCGGGCCCACGGACGCGGGGATGCATGTCTCGGTGCAGCTCCCAGCGGGCACGGATGACGTGAGACTGGTGCAGCGGGCGGCGGAGAAGGGGCTGGACCCGCGCGCGCTCTCCGCACTGTACCTGGGGGAAGCGCGAACTCCGGGGCTCGTGCTCGGCTTCTCCGGAGCGGGCCCTGCGGAGCTCCGGCGTGCCGTGCGCGTGCTCGCGGCGCTGCTGTGAGGTGCTCGGAGAGGGCCCAAGCTTCGTGGTCCTCTCACACGCGCCGGAACTGTCCGGTGTGTCCCGCGTGGTGCCAGCGCAGGTACTCGTCGAAGCTGACGTCGCGCGACAGCTCGCCTTCCACAGGGTAGCCCTCGCGAACCCAGGCGTCGATGCCGCCAATCATCTCCTTCACCTGGAAGCCGAGCGCGCTCAGCCTGGCAGCAGCCTTCGTGGCCGCGTTGCAGCTCGAGGTCCAGCAGTAGACGACGATGAGCTTGCCGCGCAGCGACTCGACGCTCTTCTCGTCGATGGACCGCGCAGGCAGGCTGATGGCGCCGGGCACGTGCAGGTCCGCGAAGGCCGCCGTCGTGCGCGCATCGACGACGGCGAATCCTTTCTGCTCACGGGAGAGGTCGGTGTGGACATCCGACGGGTCCGTCTCCACGGCGAGCTTCGCGAGGAAGTGGCGTTGCGCGAGCTCCGCCGGGGCCGCGGGGGTCTCGAAGACGAAGCTGAAGGCAGGGTTCCTGGACATGGCGCCTCCTGGGGCGAGGTGAAGCAGCGGGCAGCCGTATGCCGCACGTGCGTGAGGCCTGCCAGGACCACTCTGGCGAGGGCGGCCAGACCAATCGGACCGGGGACCAGGGGAGGAAGTCGTAGGCCTCCTGGCGTGGCACGAAGGAGCGCCAGCGGAGACGCGCCCTGCCTCGCGCTTCGTCGAGGAGCTCGTCGCCGTGGGAAGGCTCACCCTGTCCAGGGCGTCGCCTAGGCGTTGAACACCTTCGCCACCTCGGCCACGCGCGCCTGGCCCTTGAGGGAGAGCTCTCCGAGCGTCTGGACGAACTGCGGGTGGACCATGCCCATCCCGAGGAAGGTCCTGCGATAGGAGCGCTCCTGGGCCCGGAGGATGTCCTCCTGCTCGGCCGCCGAGAACGTGCGGCCGGTGGCGTGCGAGAGGCTCTCGAGGTCCAGCCGCGCCTGACCCATCAGTCCCTCGTGGAGCATCTTGCCGATGGCGAGGTAGTCATCGAAGCCGCGCTCGATGTCTGCGGGCCCCAGCGTGCTCGCCATCTTCAGGATGAGCAGCGTATCCAGCTTGGCGTGCTGCGCCTCCTCCATCCAGTGGTGGCGCAGCAGACTCACGAACAGCGGGTCCAGGCTCTGGTCCGACCGCACCGACTGCAGGTAGTGCTGCAGCGTGAGCCACTCCAGGTGCAGCGTCACCAGCGCCACGCCGAGGCTGGAGTGCGAGAGCACCGCCGCCGCCACGTCCTTCGCCGGGCCGATGACCCCGCATGGAGAGCCGAAGCCCCGGGAGAACTCATCCGCGAACCGGCGGAAGGTGTGCATGTGCTTGGCCTCCTCCTCGGCGAAGGTGATCATGGCGCGCAGCTCCAGGTTCTCGCCGTGCACCAGCTTGCGCGCGTGGTCCATCACGAACGGGAGGATGAACTCCTCCACGAAGCCGAAGAGGTGCAGGTAGCTGTTGCCCCGGATGTGGTTGAGCACCACGTGCTCCTGCGTGGACAGACACCGGATGTCCTGGACGCCTGCCAGTCCTTCCGGAAGGAAGGGCCGGGTGAAGTCCAGCGCCTTGCCCTCGCCGAGGATGTCTTCGACCCGCCAGCCCACCTTGAGCGAGTCCGCCAGAATGGCGCCATAGTCATAGCTCTGCTGCCGCATGAAGCCCCCCTTCCGACTGCGTTCGGCGCCTCGGCCGCGGCCACCTGGCTCGCGATCGGCGTCCGAGTTGCCGGCGCATCCTGGGTCAGAACCGACAGCGGTGGCGAAAGGAGGGGAGGACGACCCAACACTTCGATTGGCCCGCCGGACTTTTGACTCCGATTTTGGAGCTCGTGTGGCGGAGGCTCAGGAGAGCCACAGCACCATGCCGAGCACGACCGCGATGCCGAACATCGTGTGCCCGAAGCGGTAGAGCCGGCGTCCCATCAGGACCAGCTGCTCCTGCACCGCCTGCTGGCCCGAGGCCTCGGCGAGGTTCACCAGGATGCGCGGCTGGTAGAACACCGCCGCCATCCAGGCGATGGCGAAGAGCAGGTGGAAGGTCTTGGTGCAGACGTAGGCCATGGTGCGCAGACGAGGGAGATGGACTGTGCGCAGGACGCCTGAGATGGCCCGCCGGGGTGAGCAAATCGACGTGCGCTCGGGGGGGCTGACGAGGGGCCCGGCGGAGGCCCGCTCCGGCTCTGCCGCGGGGGCGCCGTCGCATATCTCGCCTGCGACTGCGGCTCCGGGTATCGTCGATCCGGGTCTCAGCCCCTCTGCTCCGGAGAGCCTGGCCGCCGCGGAGCCGAGCTGAACGAAACGCCCGACCTCCGTCGAGCATTGTTCCTGTCGAACGCCCCCCATGCGCGCACTCCGCTCACCCATCTCCTCTCTGACCCTCACCGCTCTCCTCGCCGCCAGCGTGCTCGGCTGCGGCCGTGAGGTGAGCTCCGACGAGCAGGCTCGCCTCGCCTACCTCGGACTCGACCCCTCCATCGAGAAGTCGCTGCAGCTCGGCTTCGACGGCTTCAACGCGGCCTCCAGCGCGAACATCCCCCCGCAGACGACGACGGGCGACACGTCGGGCACTCTCACCATCACCGGCCAGGTGGACCAGGGGGCGTCCACCAACAAGGGGATGCGGCTGCGCGTTGGCATGACCGGGTACTCCGACGGCACCGTGACGCTTCCGGAGGAGGAGCTTGAGGTTGACATCACCTACGACACCAACACGGACCCCGCCCAGCAGCCGGAGCTCACCCTGTCGCTGCGCGACATCCCCAACGGCACGTTCACCGGCCTCCTGGTGGGCACCTTCCAGATGCGCGGCGAGCTGGAGGGGGACGTCACGCTCAACCTGACGATGGCGGGTGAAATCGAGGACGACGGCACCGGCAAGGTGCGCCGGAAGATGGGGACCACCACCGTCACCGGCACGGCCAGGTCGGGTGATGGCGGCGAGTACCAGGTGAACGTCACGCTGTAGCCCCGCCTGATGTCCCTCTCGGCCACCCCGTCCCAGGCTCGGGGTGGCCGGGGCCCCGCTGCTCAGCAGTACGTGATGAGCTCGCGCCGAGTGCCCTCGAAGTGGTCGGAGTCGGTGCCGGGAGTCGGAGTCGAGTCGGTGCAGGAGACGTGAGTCGCTCACCGCCTTGATGGCTAGCGCGCGCCCGCCCTCTCGAGCATCGATCGGATCTCCGGTTCGAGGTCCTTGGGCATCGCGACACCCGCCTTGTGCCAAGTGAAACGCTGTGAATCCCTGTGAAGCGATGGGGGTGCGGCCTCCGAGCCGGAACCGGGCTGGTGACGACGCAGCGCCGTCACCTCGTGCAGGGCGGGCGCAGGCCGAGGGCCTGTACGTCGACCTGGTACACGTCACGCAGCCCGTTGCCGGGCGACGAGAGCTCCCGCTCCAGCTCGGCGGTCGTTCGCGCGCGGGGCGGCGACTTCGCGTAGTCGCTGCGGTTGCTGGTGAAGAACAGGTAGCGGCCGTCGGGCGAGATGCGGGGGCCGAACTCCCAGGCCGGCGAGTTGACGCCGGCGCCGAGGGGGAGGGGCGGGGTCCACTTTCCGCCGCAGCGATAGGTGACGAAGAGGTCGTACGCGCCCTTCCCTTCCGGGCGCCCCTTCGCGGCGAAGACCAGGAACGACTCGTCGGGCGAGACGTACGCCTCGACCTCCTGGTCGGCGGTGTTGATCACGTCGCCGAGGTTCTCCGGAGGCCCGAACCGGTCGCCCTTCCACTCGGCGCGCCAGAGGTCCGACTTGCCCTTCCCTCCCGGCCGTTCCGACCCGAAATAGAGCGTGCCGTTCCGGGTGAGGCTCGGGAACCAATCGAACCCGGGACTGCTGAGCTCGGTGAGGTGGCGCGGACGGCCCCATCCCTCTCCTTCGCGGTCCATCACCCAGAGGTCGGTGTCCTCGCGGGGCGGGCCGTCGCCGACCGGGCGATTCGAGATGAAGAACAGCCGGCGTCCGTCCGACGAGAACGACACGTCGGCGTCGCTCCATCGGCCGCTGAACGGCGCCAGCTCCGGCTCGCTCCAGCGTCCGTTCACGAAGCGCGAGGTGAGCACGGTCCAGTTCTCGAAGTCGGGGGTGCTCCGCACGAAGTAGAGCTGTCGTCCGTCGGGCGTGAAGGTCACGTGGGCGTCGTCGTGGCGCGTGTTCACCCCGCCGGCCGTCAACCGTCTCGGGGTGGGGAGCGGCTTCTCCGACGCGTACGGCGGCGACTGCGGTGAGGCGGCGCCAGCAGGCGTGGCCGTGGCCGTCGCGAGGGTGAGCATGCCGAGGAACAGCCATCCGAAAGGCGGACAGGGTCGATCGGTGTCGTTCATGCGCGCAGGCTAGGCCCGCCCCTGCGCCGCGCTTTCACGAACGTGCGCGCACGGCACCGCGCAACTCGGCCCGCACCGCGCGGGGAGAGACCCCGAGCACCCGGCGGAAGCACTCGGACAGGTGGCTGTGGTGCGAGAACCCGAGCTCGAGCGCGAGCGCGGCGAGATCCGGCTCACCGCCCGCGAGCCGCGGCAGCGCCGCCGCGACCCGGAGCTCGCGGCGATAGGCGCGCAGCGAGCGCCCGGTCTCGGCGCGAAACAGGCGCATCAGGTGAAACGGCGAGCACCCGGCCTCCCGAGCGATCTCATCGAGGCTCAGGTTCGTCGCTGGCTGCGCGGCGAGCAGCGCTCGCGCCCGCTCGACCGCCCGCCGCTGCGCCCACCCTCGCGCCCGGCGCACCCTCGCGGCGCGTTCGCTCGACACCGCGAGGAGCAGCTCCATCGTCCGCTCCTCCTGCTCGAGCGCGTCACCCGATCGCCCGCAGAGCGCGGCGCGAACCCGCGCGTGCAGGAGCTGCGTGCGCGCGGCGAGCGGAATCTCCGGTGCGTCCGGCAGGCGCGCCCCGAACAGCTCTTCGGCGAGCGCTGGAGCGAGCACGAACAACGTCGCGTCATCCCCGTCCTCTCCAGGATGGCCGATGCGGTACTCGCTCCCGGCCTGATGGAGAAGCGCGGTGCACGGGTCGCCGAGGTGAGTCCGGCGGCCGCGCTGGTACGCGAAGCAGCCCCGCGAGAGCAGGGCGAGGTGAATCGGCTCGCCGCCCCGCTCACTTCCAGGCGCAGAGCGCGGCTTCCGACAGCGGCTGTCGAGGACGCGCAGCTCGCTCGCTTCGAAGAAGGCCACCGGCTCGGACATGCCGCTCCAGCCTATCGTTGTTGTCGAACCAGAGGAACGTGGAGATCTCGTTGTGCATATCCGTCGTCGGAACCGACTCTGGTTTCTCTACATTCAAACTTCGACTTGTCCCGATGCTGCAGCTTGTACCGGCTCCCTGCAGTGGACGCCGTCACCTGCCCGAGGCACCTCGGGCTACGGGAGCGGTGTGTTCATGTCAGTCTGAATCTCGGCGGGAGTCAGGGCGCGGTCGTAGATCCTGACCTCATCGATGCGCCCGCTGAAGAATTCGCCCCAGATGCTGTTCCCGCCCATACGCAACGGCGCGTTCGATGTGACCATCACTCCTGTGACTGCCTGGCTCGCGACCTGGTTGCCATTGACATACAGTCGCAGAGTCGTCCCGTCGTAGGTGCCTGTCAGATACGTCCACGTGTTGAGTGGAAGCCGCGAGGTCCCGTGCACGGTCCTCAATCCGCCGTTCGTCACGATGGCAAGCTGAGGCAGGTTGAGGCCGGTGTTGGCGTTCAGGGTATAGAGCTCATCCCCCACCCCCTCCTTCATGAGCACGGTCCGCCAGCCGCTGAGCTCGGTGGGGT